>CBDUYA010000146.1:0-7901 GCA_965371335.1 uncultured bacterium
TGCAATGGCGTGGCGCGCAGGGTGGGCGTGGTTTTCGCAGGCATAGTCATCCCCCTGGAACTGTTCTCACGCCAAATCTCCAGCAATTATAGTGCCGGAGGGCGCCCTTGCCACCACACTTCAAGGCTCGGCCCATTCTCGCGCTTCGCCTCCGCGCAGCATAATCGCCTCGGTCAGCGTGGTGGCGCGGCCATCGTGCAGGTAGGGGCCGCTGTCGGCGATCCCCCAGAGGCGTGCGGTGGTGAACTCCCGATTGCGCTGCTCATCGACCAGGTGGAAGTTCTCCGCCAGAGCGTCGCCCATGTCGTGACGCTTGAGATCTCCGAACAGCGGCACCATGATGCCCCCCTCGCCGTTGGCATCGAAGCTGGATTTATCGGTCCGTCGCCATGTCCATCCAGCTTGTTGCACGAGGAGGCAAATAGCCGCAGCCTGGCCATGCATTGATGACCACCCCCGTGGTTGACGAGAAGCCCGGTCTCCCCGGGCGGTTCGGGTGCAGAGGAACCCCGGGGAAAAACGGATCGCGCTGTCCTCTTACCGCGATGAGACGCCCACCGCAGGGGATTTCCGCACCTTTGGCGGGGTTTCGAGCCGGGTCGTGCCGGCCCCCCGCCCCGGCCCGGCGTTGAGAGCCGAAAAAACTGCGCCGGCATGACGCCTCTTGCGCCCCGGCACCGGCTCGAAAGAGTAGAATCGGTCCCCCGGGGCGATCAGGCCACCCTCAGCCCACCCCGGGCCACAAGCATGGATCTTGCACTTCTCCCGCAGCGTCCTGCGCGACCGCGCGGGAGGGACGGAGTCCATTCAGGGAGGACACCGGCGTGGGCGAGCAGCCGCTCCCTGCCGAGCTGGCTGATCTGATCGAGCGGGTGGCTCACCACCACCGCGGCCTCGCTCTGCTGCATGAGGCCTACCTCGAGACGGCAGCCATTGTCTTCAAGGTTCACCCCTTCGCGATCGATGCGGCCCGCGCCTACCTCGCCACCCCCGAGGGGCGCCGGGAGATGATCGAAGAGGTCAAACAGGCGCAGCAGCGTGGGGGTGCCGGAATGGAGGACGGTGTCGTCCCTCCCCCCGGCGCTCCCGGTCCGGAGCCGTGTCGCGAAGCTGAGGAGTTGATCCGCCGCGCCCGGGAGCACCAGCAGGGTCTCCGCGTGCTGATTTCTGCGTCCCCCGAAACGGTCGCCGCCACGTTCGGCGTTCACCCGTACATCGTGTTCCGGGCCATCGGCTTTCTGGAGAGGCAGGGGAGCCTCCCCGGGGGCGCGCGCGACGGCTCGTAGACCGTTCATCAACGGCAACGACTGAGAGAGGAAGGAGACGAGCATGGATGTCGGAATCGTGGGATATGGAAGCTACGTTCCGCGCCATCGGATTAAGGTTGAGGAGATTGCCAAGATCTGGGGTGCGGACGCACCGGCTTACAAGAAGGGGTTGATGCTGAGGGAGAAGTCGGTCCCGACCCCCGACCAGGACACGATCACCATGTCGGTCGAGGCGAGCCGCCACGCCCTGCGCCGGGCCGGGATCGAACCGAAGAAGATAGGCGCCATCTATGTCGGCTCGGAGTCGCATCCCTACGCGGTGAAGCCGAGCGGCACGGTGGTGGCGGAGGCGATCGGGGCGACCCCCGAGATCCACTGCGCCGACTTCGAGTTCGCCTGCAAGGCGGGCAGCGAGGCGATGTTCGTCGCCATGTCGCTAGTCAGGGCGAATGAGGTCGAGTACGCCCTCGGCATTGGCGCCGACACCTCGCAGGGGGCGCCGGGCGACGCGCTGGAGTATTCCGCCTCCGCCGGAGCGGCCGCCTTCCTGTTCGGCAAGTCGAAGCTGCTGGCGGTGTGCGAGGACAGCTACTCCTACATGACCGACACCCCTGACTTCTGGCGGCGCGAGTACCAGTTCTACCCGCGCCACGCCGGGCGCTTCACCGGCGAGCCGGCATACTTCAAGCACGTTCTTGCTTGCGGCCGGGGGCTGATGGAGAAGGCGGGCGCCACGCCGGACGACTTCCAGTGGATCGTCTGTCACCAGCCGAACGGCAAGTTCCCGATGCGGGCGGCGAAGGAGCTCGGCTTCCCGAAGGAGAAGGTCGAGCAGGGCTGGCTCTGCCCGACGCTCGGCAATACCTATTCCGGATCGTCGCCGATGGGCCTGACCGCCATCCTCGACGTGGCGAAGCCGGGTGATCGCATCCTGATGGTCAGCTACGGCTCTGGCTCGGGAAGTGACGGCTTCATCTGGCGGATGACCGATGAGATCACGAAGGTCCAGGGTCTGGCGCCGCATACCCGGGCGCAGCTCGAGAACGATCCGATCTACCTCGACTACGGAACCTATGCGAAATTCCGCGGCAAGATCCGCAAGCTCTCCGCCGAGTGAAAGGGAGAACCACCATGCGTGACGTGGCAGTGATCGGAGTGGGTATGAACCGGTGGGGCGAGCTGTGGGAGAAGTCTCACCGCGATATCTGGACCGCGGCGGCCCTCGTGGCGATCGAGGATGCCGGCGTGGAGCGGGTTGAATCGATGTACGTCGGCTGCATGAGCGGCGGCCTGTTCATGGGGCAGGAGCACCTGGGGCCGCTGCTGGCCGAGCAGCTCGCCTGCGGTCCGATCCCGGGCACGCGGGTCGAGTCGGCCTGCGCGTCAGGCGGCCTCGCCTTCCGGCAGGCCTATTTCGACGTCGCCTCGGGGGCGCACGACATCGTTCTGGCTACTGGCCTCGAGAAGATGACCGACGTGGACGGCGCGGGGGCGACCTACGCGCTGTCGACCGCCGCCGATCAGGAGTACGAGTGCTATCACGGCATCACCTTTCCCGGGCTTTACGCCATGATGGCCCGGGCGCACATGCACCGCTACGGGACGACCCGGAGGCAGCTGGCCGACGTGGCGGTGAAGAACCACCAGCACGGCTCGATGAATCCGCTCGCCCAGTTCCCCAGCAAGGTGACGGCGGAGCAAGTGGAGAGCTCAGTGCTGGTCGCCGACCCGCTGCGCATCCTGGACTGCTCGCCGATCACCGACGGGGCAGCGGCGGTCGTCCTGACGTCGCTCGAGACGGCGAAGAAGCTGACGAAGAAGCCGCTGGTCAAGGTCGTCGCCTCGGCGCACGCCACCGATCATATGGCGCTGCACGATCGCCAGGATCTCTGCTGGCTCGAGTCGACCGCGACCGCGGCCAGGAGCGCCTATGACCAGGCCGGTATCGGACCGACGGCGCTCTCGTTCTGCGAAGTGCACGACTGCTTCACTATCGCCGAGGTGATGGTGATCGAGGCGCTTGGAATCACCGAGAAGGGGAAGGGGGGTGAGGCGGCCTCCTCCGGGCGAACGGCGCTCGGCGGCGCCCTCCCCGTGAACGCGTCGGGCGGCCTGAAGTCGAAGGGCCACCCGGTCGGCGCCACCGGCATCGCGCAGATCCGCGAAGCGGTGATGCAGCTGCGGGGCGAGTGCGGACCGCGCCAGGTACCGAAGGCGCGGTATGGATTGACACAGAACATGGGCGGCACCGGCGCGAGCTCGGTGATCCACATCTTCGAGCGGATCTGAGGACGGGGGAAAAACGATGATCGGAACAGCACGTTACTGGCGAGAGGTGCCGCAGCGCTATCGGTGTGAGGCGGCGCAGTGCACGAAGTGCGACAAGATCTTCTTTCCCCCGCGTCTGCTGTGCAGCAAGTGCCGGGGGAGGGAGTTCAAAATGACCATCCTGCCGGGCGAGGGGACGGTCGAGACCTTCACCGTCATCCGGGTCGCGCCGAGCAGCTTCACCGACGAGGTGCCGTACGCGGTCGGCATCGTGGCGCTGTCGAACGGCGTCCGCCTGACGGCGCAGATCGTCGACGTCGATCCGGACAAGCTGGCGATCGGCGACAAGGTGCAGATGGAGTTCCGCCGCATCCAGCAGGACGGCGAATCTGGTATTCTCTGCTACGGCTACAAGTTCGTGCCCGAGACGAAGAAGGCCTGAGCGCGCTGCGGGCGTCGCGCCCGCGGCGCGAACCGGGTCCAGGCCACATTGAACAGGCCACATTGTAGAGGAGAAGGTCGTGAAGTGCCCGCGGTGCGAAGGCGATCTGTCGCCGCAGCAGGTGCGGCTCACCGATGTGAACACCTGCCCGCAGTGCGAGGGGATGTTCCTCGACCATGGCCAGTTGAACAGGATCGCCGAGCCGACCGCCGGCGATCTCGAGTTCTCCACCGTCGATCACGACTCGTTCGAGCACCCTGATAAGCATGGCCGGGCGGAGTGCCCTCGCTGCCGCGGCGCCGTCATGAAGAAGGTCGAGTTCGTCATCTACACGAACATCATCCTCGACTACTGCGAGCGCTGCCGGGGATTCTGGCTCGACGGGCAGGAACTCGGCCGGATCAACGGCGAGGTCCGCAAGCTGAACGCCTCCTCGCGGGACGCTTCCACCCCGCCGATGATGTGGTTCGCCTACTTTATCTGGAGCCTTCCCCGCTAGCCGTTCGATCTCAGGCCGGGCGATTCGCCCCCGGCCGCTCACGCGTTCCCGCTCTTCCCTCCGGAGTGATAGGATCGCCGGCAATGAAACGCGAAGACCTGTTGGCCGACGGCGACCGCGATCTGGCCGAGCGTCTGCTGAAAGAGCCGGACGTGAAGCGGGCGATCGAGAGGCTCGAACGCGAGGGGCGGGAAGCGGGGGCCCGCCGTCAGCTTCTCGGAACGTCGATCCGCCTGACGCCCGAGATGGCGCCCGACGTTCACGAGACACTTGACGGCTGCCGCCGCACGCTCGGCCTCGACTCGCCGATCGAGAGCTTCGTCTATCCCGGCGCCGCGTTCAACGCCGCGGCGATCCGCCCGGAGCGCGGCCGCCTCCTGGTCATTGTTTCCTCCAGCCTTCTGGAGGCGTTCGAGCCGGACGAACTCCGCTTCGTCGTCGGGCACGAGCTCGGCCACCACCTCTTCAATCATCACCGCATCCCGGTCGCCGCCCTCCTCGAAGGTAAGAGGAGGGTCACTCCGGGTCTGGTGCTGCGGCTGTTCGCCTGGCAGCGTTATGCCGAGATCTCCTCCGACCGGGCCGGCGTGATCTGCGCCGGCGGCCTCGACCAGGCGGCGCGCGCCCTGTTCAAGCTCGCCTCGGGGCTGCGCGGCGGCCGCGTGCAGGTGCGCATCGACCAGTTTCTGTCGCAAGTGGCCGATCTGAAGGAGGAGGCCTCCCTGATGGCGCCGCAGGACGACACCTCGCGCGCCGACTGGTTCTCGACTCATCCGTTCAGCCCGTTGCGACTGCGCGCCGCCGATCTGTTCGCGCGATCGGAGCTGGTGACCAAAGGTGGCACGCCGCGCGCCGAGCTGGAGGCCCAGGTGGCGGAGCTGATGGCCCTCATGCAGCCGAGTTATCTGCACGAGAAGTCGGGCGTCGCCGAGGCGATGCGCCGGCTGTTGTTCGCCGGCGGCGTGGAGATCGCCGCCGCCTCGGGCGAGGTCAAGGAAGAGGTGATTGAGGAGCTCGAGCGCCTCCTCGGTCCCGGCTCGGTGCCGGTGGAGGTCAAGCCGGAGGTCATCCGCAAAGATCTCCCGAGCCGCATCGAGGCCGTCAAGCAGCAGGTCCCGCCGCTGCGCCGCGCCCAGGTGCTGCGCGACCTCTGCGTCATCGCCCGCGCCGACGGCCGGGTCGAGGAGGCCGAGCTGCAGGTCATCCGCGACATCGCCGCCGCCATCGAGGTCGATCCCGCCATGGTCAACGGCACCTGCCTGGCGGCTCCCGAGCGCGACGGATCGAATCCTTCTCAGACCACGATTGAAAATGGCCGACAACCGTGTTGCTGAGCTGCCGACCGCGGTGTGTATCCGCATGAATTCAAGTAAGGTTAGCCGGCACGCTGCAGTTCTGCGGCGCCTCTGATCCCCGATCCCAATGTAAACTCTTATTCAAGAACGAGTTGCTCCTCTCTAGCAACACTCAAGTCGGGCATTTTCCGGCCACGATCGGACGCTCGTGATGGCGGGAGCGGAACGCTCCGGCCCCGCGCGCCGCCCCCGCCATCGCGGTCGGCGGGAGAAAGTTTGGTCGGCAGATGGCCGGTCATCGGGAGTAGAATCGTGCATCCGGTCATGCCTCGGGGGAACCGTCCGAACATGAATCTACAGCATGGGAGTGAGCTGTCGCATTACAAGCTCGTCGAACAGATCGGCGAGGGGGGGATGGGTGTCGTCTGGAAGGCGACCGACAACGTCCTCGGCAGAACGGTGGCGGTCAAGATCCTGCCCGATCTCTTCGCCGACGATCCGGAACGGCTGGCGCGCTTCGAGCAGGAGGCGTGCCTCCTGGCGTCGCTCAACCATCCGAACATTGCGGCGATTCACGGGCTCGAGAAGGCCGACGGCGTCCGCTTTCTCGTTCTCGAGATGGTCCCGGGCGAGACGCTGGCGGAGCGGCTGGAGCGGGGACGATTGCCTCTCGACGAGGCGCTCGTCGTTGGACGGCAGATGGCCGAGGCGCTCGAAGCGGCACACGAGAAAGGGATCATCCATCGCGATCTAAAGCCGGCCAACGTCAAGTGGACCGAGGACGAGGTGGTCAAGCTGCTCGACTTCGGGCTCGCCAAGGCGCTGGCGGGAGAGACGCCGGGCGGCCCACTGGACGCCTCACCGACCTTCGTGGCGCAGTCGCCGACGATCACGACCGATCGAACGAAGGCCGGAACGATCCTCGGCACAGCGGCCTATATGAGCCCGGAGCAGGCGCGCGGCAAACCGGTCGACAAGCGGACCGACATCTGGGGCTTCGGCTGCGTCTTCTACGAGTGCCTGACCGGGGCGAAGCCGTTCCCGGGCGAGACGGTGACCGACATCCTCGGCGCCATCATCCACGTCGAGCCGAACTGGGAGGCCCTGCCGCCGAAGACGCCCGATCGCGTGCGCAGGCTGCTGCAACACTGCCTGGAGAAGGACCCGAAGAAACGGCTGCGCGACATCGGCGACGCCCGCATCGAGCTGGACGGTGCGCTGGCGGCAGCCAGGCTGGGTCCCGCACTTCGCCCCGGGACCGCCGGGGCCGCGCCCGGCGCGACCGGCTCGCGGCGGACGATCATCGCCGCGACCGTCGGCGTCGTCCTCGGCGCCGTTCTCGGCATTGGTGCCTGGCGCGTCGCCGGGCCGGGCGGCGCTGTCCCCCTCAATGCGGTGGCAACCACCGGTGTGACCCGGCTGTCGCTCGCCCTGCCGCAAGGCATTCGCGCCGCGGGGTGGGGTCTTACGGCCGGCGGCGATCGGTTGATTGTCGGGGGAATCGAGACCGGGAGGGCCGATGGGGAGGCGCCGCTGCGCAGGCTCTATTCGAGGCGCCTCGACAGCTTCGCATTCGAGCCGATTTCGGGCACCGAGGGATCGATTGGATTCTTCATCTCCCCCGACGGACGCACGGTCGCCTTCGGTAAGTGGATCGCGAAGGGAGCGTCGCAGGCACGGCTCTGGAAGACCCCGATCGACGGCGGGGCGCCCCCCATCTCGCTGATTGACTGGAAGTCCAACTGGGAAGGGGCGACCTGGCTGCCGGGGGGCGACTACCTGATCGCGCTCGCCGGGGCCCGCAGCTTCCAGCGCATGCCGGAGGATATGACCGGCGAGGGAAGGACAATCGAGGTGAAATTCGACGATGCCGAGGCGCGATTCAGCAATCCGATCGCGCTGCCGGACGAGCGTGCCGTCTTGCTGAACGCGACGTCGTACGACAGCGAGGGCTGGAACATCGACGTTGCCCTCATGGATCTCGCAAGCGGAGAGACGCGCATCCTGATCGAACGGGGCGGTGTGGCGCGCTACGTCCCGACCGGGCATCTTCTCTTCACGCGCGGAGAAACCCTTTTCGCTGCACCGTTCGACCTGCAGCGTCTCGAGCCGACCGGCAGCCCCGTTCC
>CBDUYA010000147.1:0-7873 GCA_965371335.1 uncultured bacterium
GCGCCCGGGTCTGGCGCGTCGCAGACCAGGCGCGTGGAGGAGGCGATGGGCATCAACCGGCGACGACAGGCAACGCCGCCTACCGCCGCAATCCCCATGCGTCCGGAGGGTTCGGACGGCGCGGGGCTGCCTGCGTCGTTGCCGCTCCTCGGCGATGTCCCGCATCGCCATCGTCGCAGCGCCTCGCGTGCATCCCCGCGGCGTTCCGAACGCGGCCCAACGCAATTCTCGGATAGGCTCCTAGGCCGGCATGACCGGAGCAGCGCTCGCCGTCGCGGTTCTCGCTATCTCCTGGGGATCGATCCTGGTCAGGCTGTGCGACGCCCCTCCTCTGACCATCGCCTTCCTGCGCGTTGCCATCGCCTCCCTGCTGCTCGCCCCGCCCGCGCTCTACATGCGCGCGCGGCGGCCGCGGCCGGACCGTGCGTGGGGCGGCGCGGCGGCCGCGGCCGGCCTTCTGCTCGCCCTGCACTTCGCCACCTGGGTCGCCTCGCTCTCCTTCACCTCGATCGCCTCCAGCACACTGCTCGTCTCGACGCAGCCGGTCTTCTCGCTGCTGCTGTCGCGCCGGCTGCTGGGTGAGAAGGCGGGAGGGCGGACCCTGATCGCGATGCTCATCGCGCTCAGCGGCGTCGCGCTGATCGTCTGGGGCGATATCCGCGCCGGGGAGGATCGCCTCATCGGCGATCTGCTGGCGCTCGCCGGAGCGGTCACGGCGGCCGGATATCTGGTCGTCGGACGACGGGTGAGGGAGCGTGTCTCCCTCCCCGTCTATCTCGGTGTGGTGAACCTGTGGGCGGCGATCGGAGCCGGCGGGCTGGCACTTCTCTTCAGTCAGCCGCTCGTGCCGGTGGTGCGGGTCGACCTCGCCTGGTGCTTTCTGATGGCACTCGTTCCCCACCTGCTCGGGCACGGGACCCTCAACTGGGCGGTGCGACGCATGCGCGCCTACCTCGTCAACCTGGCCGTGCTCGGTGAGCCGGTGCTGGCAACCCTCTACGCTTTCCTGGTCTTCGGCGAGACCCCCGGCGTTCTCGTCTATCCCGGGGCGCTGCTCATCGGCGCCGGTGTGGTCCTGGCATTCAGCGAGACTTCGAGGCGGGAGAAGCCCCGCGACGGGCTATGATCGCCGGGATGGAATCGCGTCCGGACCGGGCACTCGAGCTGACCACCCTGTTGCGCTATCTGAAGGGGATCGGACCGTCGCGCGCCGAGGCGCTCAAGGCCGACGGCCTCACGACCATCGAAGATCTTCTCTTCCACCTTCCGTTCCGCTACGAGGACCGGAGCTGTTTTCTGCCGATCGCGGCTCTGCTGCCGGGAGTGCGGGGCACCGTCCGCGGGCGGGTGGTGACCGCCTCGTTACGCCGCGCCCGGCAGCGACGCCTGACCATCTTCGAGGCCCTGGTGGAGGACGACTCGGGCGGCGTCCGCGTTCTGTTCTACAACCAGCCCTATCTGAAGACCCTGTTCAGCCGGGGCCGCGAAGTGATCCTGTACGGTGAGACCACCATCGCCCGTCGCGGCCGCAGTCTGGTCCTGCAGAGCCCGCAGTTCGAGGTGCTCGGCGACGATGACGAGGCGATTCATACCGGGCGTATCGTGCCGATCTACCCGCGCCTGCCGGGGCTCTCGTCGCGGGCGATCCGGCGCATCATGCACCAGGCATTGCAGATGCTGCCGGCGATTCTTCCCGACCCGCTGCCGCCCGGGGTCGCCGCCCGGCGCCGCTTCCCGCCCCGGCGTCAGGCGCTGAGCGAGGTTCATTTCCCTCCCCGGGATGCCGCTCCCGAGACGATCCTCAGGCGGCGCACGCCGGCGCATCATCGCCTGATCTTCGAGGAGTTCTTCTTTCTGCAGCTCGGATTTGCCCTGTCGCGCCGTGAGGCCGATGCCGCCGGGCGCGACCCTCTGCGCGTCGATGATGCCGTGCGGGCCCGGCTGCGCGCGGTGCTGCCGTTTCGCCTGACCGGGGCGCAGAAGAAAGCGCTCGGTGAGATCGCCGGCGATCTGATGTCGGGCCGCCCGATGAACCGCCTCCTGCAGGGGGACGTCGGGTGCGGCAAGACGATGGTGGCGCTGCTGGCGGCGCTGCTGGCGGTGGAGAACGGGCACCAGGCCGCCTTCATGGCGCCGACGGAGATCCTGGCCGAGCAGCACTACCGTTCGTTCCGGCGGCTGCTGCAGGGGAGGGGGTACCGGATCGGGCTGCTCACTTCGAGGGTGCGCGGCCCGGCCCGGCGCCAGCTTCTGAACGGCCTGCGATCCGGCGACATCCCGCTCGTCGTCGGCACGCACGCGCTCGGCGAGGAGGCGGTGCGGTTTCGATCGCTCCGCCTGGCGATCATCGACGAGCAGCACCGCTTCGGGGTCGCCCAGCGGGCGCGCGTGCGCGCCAAGGGGGAGCGCTGTGACGTGCTGGTGATGACGGCGACGCCGATCCCGCGCTCACTGGCGCTGACCGTCTACGGCGATCTCGACCTGTCGGTGATCGACGAGCTGCCGCCCGGGCGGCAGCCGGTGCGCACCGTGATGCGTGGCGACGAAGCCCGCGCCGGTGTCTACGATTTCCTGCGTGCGCGGGTCGTCGAGGGTAGACAGGTGTACATCGTCTACCCGGTCATCGAGGAAAGTGAGCGGGGGGATCTGCGGGCGGCCAGGGCGATGGCGGAGCGCCTGCGCGGCGTCTTTCCCGACATCCCGATCGGCCTGGTGCACGGCCGGCTGAAGGCCGAGGAGCGGGACGAGGTGATGGGGCGCTTCCTGAGCGGCGCGACGCCGATTCTCATCTCCACCACCGTGATCGAGGTCGGCATCGACGTGCCGAACGCGACCGTCATGGTCATCGAGCAGGCCGAGCGCTTCGGCCTGTCGCAGCTTCATCAGTTGCGCGGCCGCGTGGGACGGGGCGGGCACGAGTCGTACTGCATTCTCCTGACGGGGACGGAAATCAGCGACGAGGGGCGGCGCCGGCTTGAGGTGATGTGCCGGACGGGCGACGGTTTCGAGATCGCCCGGCGCGATCTCGAGATGCGGGGTCCCGGGCAGTTCTTGGGGACCCGGCAGTCGGGGATTCCCGACCTGCGACTCGGCGACGTCCTGCGGGACCGCGACATTCTCGAGGATGCCCGGCGGGAAGCGTTCGCGGCCGCCGCGGTCCTGCAACGTTCCGAGCACCGGCAGGATCTGCTTGAGCACCTGACGAGGCGCTGGTCCGGGCGACTTGGCATGATCGAGATCGGCTGATCCGTCAGGCCGGATCGCCGAGGCGACCCTGCCGCGCCAGGGCGGCGGCGATCGCCGCGGTCCTGGCGCCGCCGCCCGCCCTGCCCCGCGGCTCCCGATGCAGACGGGCCAGGTCGTCCGGTCGATCGATGTCGTACCAGGACGGGAGTATGGCGGTGCGCGCGCCGAGTCGCCGCGCGGCGGCCACGGTTTCGGCGTAAACCGTGTCGGTCCCCCAGGCAACGCCGTCGAACAGGCCAGGCAGGTTGCGGGCCAACCCGATCAGGTAGTAACCGCCATCCTCCGTCGGGCCGACGACGACGTCGGCGCCCTCGCGCAGGGCCGACTGCGCCCGTACGAGGCGATCGGGTGGAAGCGTCGGGCTGTCCGATCCGATGACCACCACGCCGCGGTGGCGGCGCGCGAACAATTCGTCGCAGGTATGTCGCAGCCGATCGCCGAGGATTCCTCCGCGCTGCGGCAGCAGGGAGATATCGCCGATCGCCTTTGCCAGGCGGAGGTCGGGGCCGTCGGACGCCGGCTCCCAGGGCTCGCTGAAAGCGATGAAAGGGGAGGCGCCCGCCCGTGCGGCCGCCTGGCGCAGCAGCTCAAGGCTGTCCTCAACGAGCGCCACGTGCAGCGCCAGCGCCTCGTCCGGGTCGAGATGGGGCATCATCCGGGTCTTGACGGCGCCGCGCTGCGGCACCCGGGCGTAGAGGACGAAGGCGGATGGCCGGGACATCAGCTTCCGAAGGTGAAGACCGCCTCGACCGTTTCCCCCGGCTCAACGGTCACCTCGCGCTCCTGCGTCCCCAGGGTCTCGTGCCATACCGTGAGCGTGTAGTCGCCGGGCGGCACCTCAGCGAGAGCATAGGAGCCATCGGGTGCGGAGAGGACGTGGTACGGGTGGCCGATGACCACGATCCAGGCGCTCATCCAGCTATGGACATCGCAGACCACCCGCACCCGCTCGGGCAACTCGAAGCTCTGCGTGATCCGCTTCTTGAACCTCGGCTGCGCCACGTTGATCGCCTGATTGCGCTTGGAGAAGGTGTGCAGGTTGTGCAGGATTCCGTCGTTGTTGAGGATGTCGATCTCCGCGCCGGCGGGGAGCAGTTGCACGTGCGGGGCGAACCAGCAACCGCGCTGATCGAGGAGCGGCCGGCCGCCGGCGGGAAACGCCTTGCCGCGCGCGATCGATTCGATCGCCACGACGGCGTCCCGGATCCCCCCGTCATCGCCGACCACCAGGGCCTCGGACGTGCGCTTCGAGGCACCGCACACGGTCTTGTCCTTGGTGATCGCCACCGGCCGGGGAGCGGGGGGTGTCCCTTCGAACACGACCCGCCCGCTGATCCGCCCTCCCGCGGCGACCGGTTCGACCCCATAGCCGGCGGGGGCCGCGGTGGCCGGCGGCGCCGCGGTGTCCGGCGGCGCCGCAGCGCCGGCGGGTGGGGTGCCGCCGTTGCCCGTGGCGGGCGGGGGTGGTTCACCTGCGCAGGCGATGAGACAGACCAGCACCGCGAGCGCTGCGCCGGCGGGGCTGACGTTCCGCCGCCTCGGTGTCCGCTGGTTCCCATCCGCTCGCCGTTCGTTCTTCATGTGCGCATCCTCCGGGGGTGCATGGAGCAGGTCAGCAGGGGGCGCTCGTCGCCCGGGTGTGTCGTTCACGGCGTTCCGTCGAGGCCGTACAGCATCAGGTAGACGATGACCCCGGTGATCGAGACGTAGACCCAGATCGGCAGGGTGACCCGTGCGATCGCCGCATGGCGCTCGAAGCGGCCACGCAGGGCCCGCACCAGGGTGACCACCACCAGCGGGACGACGGTGGTCGCCAGCACGGTGTGCGAAATGAGGATCGTGAAGTAAACGATGCGAATCCACCCACGTCCCTGATAGGGCACCGAGCCGACCTGCGCGTGATAGACGAGATAGCTCGACAGGAACAGTATCGAGGCGAGCACGGCAAGCAGCATGCAGGCGCGGTGCGCGGCGATCCGTCCGGCGCGGACGAAGGTGAATCCCACCATGACGAAGCAAGCGCTCGTGCCGTTCAGCACGGCGTTCAGGGTCGGCAGCTGCTCGAGGGTCATGGTCCGGTTCCCGCGCCGCGGCGGTGGGCCAGCAGAAGCGCTGCGGTGGTGGCGACGGCCCCGAACAGCAGGGTCACCCCGACCGACAGTGCGACGGCCGGAATCTCCTGGCGCAGCGCGGCACCGGGCGGGTAGAGGGCATGACGGAATGCCGCCACGCCGTAGGTGAGGGGATTGAAGCTCATGACGCGGCTCAGCCAGACGGGGCTGCCGGCGGCGGGAAAGAACGCCCCCGACAGCAGCCACAGAGGCATCAGGAAGACGGTCATGATGGCGTGAAACCCCTGGGTTGACTCCATGCGCCACGCGATGCAGAAGGAGAGGGCGGTGAGGGTGAAGGCGAGCAGGGCGAGAATGGCGAGCGACAGCCCCACGGTCGTGATCGACAGCCGGACGCCGACCAGCGGACCGCAGGCGAGCACCAGCAGCCCCTGCATCAGGGCGAGGAGGGTGCCGCCGAGGATCTTGCCGAACACCACGGCGGCGCGCGGAATCGGCGCCACCAGCACCCCCTGCAGGAATCCCTCGCGTCGATCTTCGATCAGCGAGATGGTGGAAAAGATGGCGGTGAACAGCAGGATGAGAACGACCGTTCCGGGGAACAGATACTCGGAGTACCCGACCGCGCCGTCGCCGACCGGCGGGCGGAACGACGAACGCAATCCGGCGCCGAACATGCCCCAGAACAGGAGCGGCTGGACGAGAGCGCCGAACACCCGCGTGCGCTCCCGCGCGAAGCGCACGATCTCCCGGCGCACCAGGGCGGAGGTGGCGCTCAGGGCGTGCCTCACGGCGCCGCCTCTCCCCAGAAGCGGTGGCCGGTCTTGTGGATGAAGACATCGAGCAGCGTCGGGCGGCCGATGGTGACCGAATCGATCCGGTCCGGAAACGCATCCACCAGGCGGGGGAGCAGCTCGTGGCCACGGGGCCGCTCGAGGCGGAGCGAACCGTCGACCAGAAGCGGCCGCTCACCGCACAGTCGCTCGATCGGGTCGATCAAGGAGGCCGGCTCGACGGCTCTGATGACGATCACGTCTCCCCCGATCTCCCCCCGCAGGGTGCGCGGTTCCCCGTGCGCGACCAGCGCACCCTCGTTAAGGATGGCGACGCGGTCGCAGCGCTCCGCCTCTTCCATCAGGTGAGTGGTCACCAGGATCGTCATGCCGTGCCGGTCGCGCAGCTCCCCCAGGTGATCCCAGAGATCGCTGCGGGCGCCGGGATCGAGCCCGCTCGAGGGCTCGTCGAGAAGAAGAAGGCGGGGCCGGTGCAGCAGCCCCTTGGCGATCTCGGCGCGACGCCGCAGTCCTCCCGACAGGACCTCGACCCGGTCGTCGGCCCGTCCGCTGAGTCGTACCCGCTCCAGCATCGCCGCGATCGCCTCGCGCCGCGCCGCGCCCCGCAGGTCGTAGAGACGCGCCTGCAGATCGAGGTTCTCGCGCACGGTCAGCCTGCGGTCGAGGGCCGGGGACTGGAAGACGACCCCGATCCCGGCGCGGACGGAGCGCGGCGCCCGGACCACGTCGTGGCCGAGCACCTCCGCCCGGCCCCGGGTCGGGCGGAGCATGGTGGCGAGGATGCGAAACAGGGTCGTCTTGCCCCCGCCGTTCGGGCCGAGCAGGCCGAACAGTTCTCCGCTGCGCACGGTGAAGTCGACCCCGGCCAGGGCGCGCCGGCCGGTATAGTCGTGACCGAGGCCCTCGACACGGACGATTGGTGAGGTGGCGTCTGCCCTGATCATCGGGGCGGGATCATACACCGGGGCGGGAGATTGCCGGCCGGCGGCACCGCAACACGGCGGCCGGCAGCACCGCGACACGGCGGCCGGCGGCACCCTTGACTTGACTTGCCGGGCCGGGCTCACGTATAAAATCGCGTTCCTTCGTTTTGAGTGAGCCGGCTCCCATTCCGTTCTGATCCGCGCCGCCACCGGCGGCGCCCGCATCGTTCGAGGGGACTTGACATCCCGATGCACCTGAAGGAAGGCACTGCCGCATCGCGCTCCGGCGCACAGCCGTCCGATCGGCCGGTGGTCTACGAGCCATGGCGCCACCGCTTTGCGCTCGCCGTCGCCATCGCGGCCGCCGGCCTGCTGGCGGCCGGGGGGCTGGTCACCAGCACCGGCTCCGGTCTGGCAGTCCCTGACTGGCCGCTCTCCTTCGGCCAGGTTTTTCCGCCGATGGTGGGTGGCGTCCTGTTCGAGCATGGCCACCGGATGGTCGCCTCGGCGGTCGGACTCATGACCCTGATCCTGATGTTCTGGTTTCGGGCCCGTGAGCCGCGTGCCGCAGTGCGCCGGCTGGCCGGCGCCGCCTTTTTCGGCGTCCTCGCCCAGGGGATTCTGGGCGGCGTCACCGTCCTCATGCGGCTGCCGATCGCGGTCTCGGTGGCGCATGCCTGCCTGGCGCAGGTCGTCTTCTGTCTGCTGGTCACCCTGGCGCTGGTCACTTCGCGCCGGTTTATCGCCGCGGGCGCGTCGCGTGCGATGGCGCCGGATCGCCGGCTGGCACGGCTAGCGGCGGCCGGCACCGGCCTGGTGTTCGTCCAGCTCCTGCTGG
>CBDUYA010000148.1:0-7821 GCA_965371335.1 uncultured bacterium
GTCAATCGACGGCGGGGCATCATCCTGATCGAGCCGGACATCAACCCGGTGACCCGGCGGTTCAGCCTGCCGAACATCGCCAACTATCCGCCCCTGCCGCAGGTGCGTCTCGCCGGCCAACTTAAGGGCGACGATATCGAGATCGCCGATCTCCGCGTCGGCGGTGAACGGCAGCGGCTGCTGGACCGGATCCGCCGCGATCCGCCCGCTCTGGTTGGTATCTCTCCCACCTTCACGTCGAACGGTGACGAAGCGATCGATGTGGCGTCGGCCATTCGCAGCGCCTCACCCCGGACCGCCATTGTGCTCGGCGGCACGGCGCCGTCGGAAGACCCGGCGTCGTTCTTCGCGGCGCCGATCGATCTGATCTGCTTTCGCAGCGGCGACACCGCCTTCGTCGCGCTGGCCGACGAGGTGCGAGCCGGCGGTGGAATCCCGGACCGCTTTCCCGGCTTTTACCATCGCGAGGATGGCCGCTGGGTGCTCGAACCGGGGCCGGGCGCGCCGGCGATGGCGAGCCTGCGCCCGTACGCCTGGCACCTGCTGCCCGATTACTATTGGCGCGACTATTTCCAGGGGTTCCGGCCGACCGGCATGGGACAGACCAGCGAAGGCTGCCCGTACGACTGCACCTTCTGCAGCGTCTGGAAGACGCACGGCCGCAAGGTGGCGGTGGCGGCGCTGCCGAACGTGCAGCACGACTTCGAGTCTCTTCCTCATCAGGTGAGGGCGTTCTTTTTCGCCGACGACATCTGGATGCAGGCGAGCGAGCAGCAGATCAGCGAACTGTACGATCCTCTCCTCGAATGGGTCGCCGACGACTATCTGCCGCGTCGCGGCGATTTCTGGATCACGGTGGAAACGCGGACCGACCTCTACCTGCGCCAGGAGGCCCGCTTCAAAGAGTGGATCCGCCGCGGCGGTCTGAAGAGGATCCTGTTCGGTGTGGAGGCGGTCACTGACGAGCAGTTGAAGAACTTCAGCAAGCGCAACACTGTCGATCAAAACAGCGAGGCGATTCGCCGCACCGCCGAGGCCGGCGCCATCGTGACGGCGCAGTTCGTCATCCCGTGCGACGCCGATCGCGCCTACTTCGATGAGATCGTGCGCTTCCTCGATGACCATCGCCGCTGGATCCGCACCTCCAACTTCACCGTCGCGACGCCGCTGCCGGGCACCGATCTCTATATCGATGCGCTGAAGACAATGCCGGAGCTGGCCGATCGGAAGGCGGTGAGGCACGATGCGTTCTCGCTGTTCACCGCGCTCCTGCCGATGAAGCTCGAGGGGCGCGAGTTCTACGAGCAGGTGGCGCGCGTCTTCCGGGCCGCCAACCACGTAAGGTTTGGCCTGGGGGCGGTCCGCCAGGTCTGGCTCATGGCGTTGCACTCGCCGTGGCTGGTGCGGCGCATGCTGAAGGCGTCCCGAACGTTGAGGGCGCTGACCGACCCGGAGACCTTTCTCGACGTGCACCGGCAGGTGCAGGGCGACCGGCTCCTCGACGAGGCACCGGGCCCGTCCGTTGCGGACGGGAACGCGCAGCCGGCCGATCTAGTCGCGTAGCGCCCGTAGTCCGGGCACCCGGTGGCGGCGCTTCACGACCGGTGCCGGTCGCGCTGTACGGCCGCCTTCCAACTCTCATCGGATGGGGTGACATCGTGGCAATCAAACAGAATCAAATGACTCCGGCGCTGACCGGTCTCCTCTGCTTATTTGTCTTCGCCTGCGGCGGCAGTGAGCCTCCCCAGCGGACGGCCGCGCCCGCGGCGCCGCAGGCCTCGGCGGTGGCGGGTGAGGAACGGCTGCCGGCCGGACATCCTCCAACCGGCGGTGGTGGGCTCGTGCGGTCTCACTCCTCCACCACCGCGGGAGCAGCCGGTGCCCTCTCGTCGCCGCCGCAGTGGGACGTTCCCGGGACGTGGCAGTCGGAAACGCCCGCTTCCCGCATGCGTCAGGCGCAGTACCGGGTGCCGGCCGCGGAGGGAGATAGCAGCGACGGCGAGTGCGCTGTCTTCTACTTCGGTCCCGGTCAGGGGGGAGACGTGCAGGGGAACATCATGCGCTGGGCGAGCCAGTTCTCCACCGAGGGCGGCGGAGCGGCCACGCCGGAGGTCGGCACCCTCGAGGCGGGGGGGCAGACCATCACCCGGGTCGAGGTGGGCGGAGCCTACAGGCCATCGCCGATGAGCATGACCGGCGCGCCGGGCGGGGGGCCGCAGTCGGACTACCGGCTGTTCGGCGCCATCATCCCCGGCCCGGACGCGCACTGGTTCATCAAGTGCACCGGTCCCGAGAAGACGATGGAGGCCAATCGCATCGCCTTCGACGGCATGCTCTCCTCGGTGCGCTACGGCGGCTGACCGCCCCTGAAGAAGGCTCGTCGTGGAGCCGTCCGATCGGAGGCGGCATCCCCGGCCCGCCCGTCTCGTGAGTCGTGCTCGGGCAGACTCCTGGCCCGCCGCGCCGCCTCCTCTCCGTGACACCCCATTTCGATCGCGCTCCGTATCCGTCGCGGTACCGACTTGCCCCCGGCGTGCGTGCCGGCCGGAACTTGGGGTATCCTCATCCCACGACGACAGCCTTGCGGCAGCCGGCCCGCGGCCGATGAGGCCCGCGCGGGAGGGAAACGTGGGCAAAAAACGCGCTATCAGCAAAGCGCTCGACGGCGAGCAGCGGCGCTCCTTCATGCGCCATCTGCTGATCGATCTGCGCGCCCTCAGCCTGATTATTGAAGAATCGAGAGCGGCGTGCGCCGCATCGGCGCCGAGCAGGAGCTGTTCCTCGTCAATCGCAACTGGCATCCCGCCAGCGTGGCGATGGACCTGCTCGGCAAGATCGACGATCCGCACTACACGACCGAGCTCGGCCTGTTCAACCTCGAGATCAACCTCGATCCTTCCACATTCGGCGCCGGCTGCCTGACGGCGATGGAAGAGGATCTCGACTCGCGACTCGATTTCCTGCGCCGGCTGGCGGCGGAGCAGGAGGTCGAAGTTGTGCTCACCGGCATCCTGCCGACGCTGCGCAAGTCGGATCTGGGGCTGGAGAACATGACCCCGATGCCACGCTACAGGGCCCTCAACCGGGCGCTGAAGGAGATGCGGGGCGGGGCGTACGAGTTCCACATCAAGGGGCTCGACGAGCTGCTGGTCAAGCATGACTCGGTGATGGTCGAGGCGTGCAACGCCAGCTTCCAGGTGCACTTCCAGGTCGGCCCGGAGGAGTTCCCCAACCTTCGGAGGCATCGACCCTCGAGGCGATCGGGAAGATGCGTAAGCACCGTTCGGCTGCCTGCCGGTGGTGAAGGGTGGGAAGCTCGTCGGGATCATCACCGAGCGTGACTTCATGAACGTCTCGGCGGAACTTCTGGAGCAAGAGCTCAAAGAGAACCAGTGAAAGACCTGCAGGCAGAAGAGGCCGGGTGGCCGCGGCCCGGGGAGGGATTCGATCGCGTCATCGGTCGGCACCGTGGCGCCGGGGCCGGCCCCACGCTGGTGGTCGTCGGCGGCATCCACGGCAATGAGCCGGCCGGCGTGCACGCGGCGCGGCGCGTCATGGCGGCGCTGGCCCGGCTCGACCCCCCGTTTCGTGGCGAGCTGATCGCCCTGGTCGGCAACCGCCAGGCGCTGACGCACGACTCCCGCTATCTTGGGATCGATCTCAACCGGCAGTGGACCCGCGAGCGGCTCGCCGCTCTTGAGAAGCCGCGCCCGGGGGAGGGGAAGAGCCCGGAGGATGCCGAGCAGGCGGAGTTGCTGGCGGAGCTCCGGGCGGCCGAGGCCCGGGCGCGCGGTGATGTCTACTTCATCGACCTGCACACCAGCTCCGCCGACGGTCCGCCGTTCCTGACCATCGGCGATACCCTGCGCCACCGCGCCTTCGCGCTGTCTTTCCCCCTGCCGGTGGTCCTCGGCCTCGAGGAGATGGTCGACGGTGCCCTGCTGGAGCACATGAACATCCGGGGGCACATTACCCTGGGCGTCGAGGGGGGGCGGCACGATGACCCGCGCTCCATCGATCGACAGGAGGCGGTCGTCTGGCTGGCGCTCGCCGCCGCCGGGCTGATGCGCCTCGAGGACGTTCCGGAGGCCGGCGACAGACGCCGTATGCTGCAGGAAGCGGCTCGCGACATCCCGCCGATCATCGAGGTGCGCTACCGTCGCGTCGTCCGCCCCGGGGACGGCTTCCGCATGGAGCCGGGCTATTCGAACCTGCAGGCGGTGCCGAAAGGACGCCTGCTGGCCCGCGACATCACCGGCGCCATCGAAACGGAGGAGGACGGTCTGATCCTCCTGCCGCTCTATCAGGGGCAGGGTGACGACGGCTATTTCTGGTGCCGCGCGGTGCGCCGCTTCTGGCTGCGGCTGTCGGTGGTGCTGCGCTACCTGCGCCTCGGCTCCCTCATGTGGCTCCTGCCGGGAGTGCGGCGGCATCCCTCGCTTCCGCACACCCTGGTGGTCGACACGCGCGTCGCCCGATGCTATCCGCTGGAGCTCTTTCACCTCGTCGGCTATCGCAAACGCCGTAAGCATGGCGCCATCCTGCTGGTCAGCCGCCGCCCGTTCGATCTGCGCGCCCCGAAGCGCCGCGCTGCCGGAGCATCATGATCGCCGTGCTACCATCGCCGTGCACCTGGCCGAAACCCGAGCAGGTCATGCCACCGAGCCAGAGGAGTCGATCCTGGATCTCGAGCTGAGGAATCGAAACATTCTGCTGGTTGGCGCCAGCCGCGGGATCGGCCTGGCGACCGCGCGCGCCTTCGCCGCCGAGAGGTGCCGCCTGGCGATGGTGGCACGCAATGGGGAGCGCCTCGCCACGGCAGCCCGCGAAGTCGGGGAAGTCCGCGCCGGAGCGGCAGGAAAGAACGAAAAGGGCGCGGTCTTCGGTGTGCCGGGCGACGCCACCGTCGGCGAGGACGCAGAGCGCGTCGTGCGCGAGGTGGTCGGACGTTTCGGGGAAATTGACGTGCTGGTCAACGTGGTCGGCGGGTCGCGGGGCGATCCCGGCATTGCAGCGCCCGAGGCCGACTGGGACGCGACGCTCGAGGCAAACCTGCGCGCCGCCGTGCGCATGATCCGGCTGGTCGTTCCAGCAATGCGCGAACGAAAGAGCGGCGCTATTGTCAACGTCGCGTCGATTTTCGGGCGGGAGTGGGGCGGCGCCGCCTCCTACAACGCCGCCAAGGCGGCCCTCATCGGCTACACCAAAACGTGCGCCCGCGACCTCGCCCCGCACGGCGTGCGGGTGAACGCCGTCGCGCCCGGCTCGGTTCTCTTTCCCGGAGGTTCGTGGGATCGCCGTCGCCAGAACGACCCGGCGGCGATCGATGCGTTCGTGGCGCGCGAGATGCCGCTCGGGCGCTTCGGCCGGCCTGAGGAGATCGCCGCCGCGATCGTATTCCTCGCCTCGCCGAAGGCGTCGCTCATCATCGGTGCCTGCCTCAACGTCGACGGGGGGCAGAGCCGCTCGCTGTTCTGAGCGCTCCCGCCCCCCGGCCAATCAGTCAACCTGGGTCGATCCGGTCGACCGTCTCTCACGCAGTGATGCGTCACGCCCGTTTGCTGGGCGGGCCGGCCGTCAGATCAGGCTGTTGCCGGACCCGAGCTGGCGGATCAGCTTCTCCACGCCGCGGATCGGCACCGACACATGCACGATTTCGCCGCGGCTGTCGACGTCGATCACCAGCTTGCCGCCCCGCTTGGCGATGGTCACCGTCTCGTGGGCGCCCTCGACCTCGACCAGCGGGCCGTCAGGGCAACGCGCCAGTTCCTCGAGCACGACCTCGATCACCGGCATCCATGGCCCGATCTCGGCGCGGATCTCGTCCAGATCCTCCTCGGGGATGAACGACAGGGCGATGCTTGCCAGGTTCACCGGCACCGGGATGGTGATGTTGAATCCATCCGATCCCTTTTCCTGCACCGAGATGTAGACCGTGCCGGCACTGATGAACGCCGCCCCGGCGAGCGTGAAGAGAAGCAGGCCGCAGATGGCGAGGCCTGCGATGACCTTGAGGACAGGGTTGGTGTTGTTCATGATCGGCTCCCGTTACTCGCTCGTGTTGCGGTCATCGATCCAGATGCGGACTGAGCTATCGCCGTCTTCCACAACAACCAGATCGCCCTCGCCCGACTCCGCCAGCGCCATCAACGCCGCCTGCAGGTCGAACTCCTTCTCGCCCGCCGAAAGCAGGGCATCGACCACCGCCAGCGGCACCCGCACATTGACCCTCTCTCCGTGCCGCCGATCGTCGCCGGACTCTTCGTCGTCATCGCCACGGCCGGAGCGGACCCGCACCAGCAGGTAGCCCTGGTCCTTGGCGACGGTGACGTTTTCGCTCGCCGACTCGATACTCACGAACTCCATGTCGTCCGCTTCCTTCACGGCGTTCCACATGGCGCGCAGGTCGACATGATCGATGTCGGCATCGTCAATCCGGATGCGCCCACCGCGAAAGGTGTGGCCGTCGATCTTCTCGAGATCGATGGCGCCCGCCAGCTTCACGAGCATCGACAGCGGAAGGTTGACCTTCACCTTCTCCCGCTGCCCGCCGTTTTCCTCGACCCTGATATGGAGCCAGCGATCGGTGGTCGCCGCGCCGGCGAGGGTCGCGGTGATCGCCATAAGTGCCACGAGCATCATTGCTATCCGTTTCATTCTTCCGCCCTCCCGCTTGGGGTTCAGTCGATATAACGTGCGGCGCAGGGAGACGGTTCCATGGCGGGCGGGATAATTGTGGGAGGCGCGACGGGATTGGCGGCAGGGGGCCGGGAATTCTTCGCTGCCGCCCGGGGCGCTTTCGAGGCGTGCTTCTATCCTATTGATATATAAATAGTTACCTTGACCAGGCCATGCCGTCCGGCTCGCGGCCGGTGGTGAAGGTATCGACAACAGCCGCCTTCCTGACGGCCATGACGGTGATCTTGTCGTCATTGGTGTTGGCCACGAAGGCGCGCTCGCCATCGGGGGTCATCTGGATGCCGACCGGCATCGCTCCGACCTCGATGGTGGCGAGAAGTTCCCGCTTTGCCGCGTCGAACAGGGTGACCGTGTTGCTGCGGCCGTTTGACACCCAGGCCTGGCGGCCGTCCGGTGTGAACTTCAGCCGGATCGGCATGGTGCCGCCGCTCTCGAAGGTGGCGACGATGCGATCATCCTCCACCCGGATCACCGAAATGGTGTTCGCGCCGCGGTTGGTCACCCAGACTTCGCGGCCGTCGGGGGTGATGTCGATTCCCTCCGCCCCGTCGCCGGTCGGGATGCTCTTGACCGAGCCGCTGTCGCGTTCGATCACCGTGACGCTCCCCGAGCCGATATTCGCGATGTAGAGCTTGCGTCCGTCGGGAGTCGGCACCAGCATGTGGCTGATCTCCTGCCCGGTGTCCCAGACCTCTTGAATCGCGCCACTTGTGGCATCGAGCTCGAGGACCGCTTTCTCTCCCTCGCAGGTCACCCAGAGACGCGCGCCGTCCCGGCTCACGCGGATGCCGTGCGGCTGCATGTACTTGCCGAGTTCGAACGTCGCCTTCACCTTCCGTTCCTTTAGATCGAGAACGGTGATGGTATTGCCCGGCTCCATGCGACGCTCGCTGGCTTCGCGGAACACGGCATACGCGCCGTAGTTGGTGACGTAGGCGAGGTCGCCAGCGGGCGAAGTGGCGACCTCGTGTGGTC
Organism: uncultured bacterium; assembly: GCA_965371335.1. Taxonomy (GTDB): domain Bacteria; phylum Acidobacteriota; class Polarisedimenticolia; order Gp22-AA2; family Gp22-AA2; genus CBDUYA01. The sequence continues at coordinate 7,675 of CBDUYA010000148.1, forward strand.
CCACACCGGTCGGCAGCCTGGCGATCACCTCCAGGCTGACGGGATCGACGAGCGCGGCTTCGTGATCCGATTTGTTGAGGACGATCAGCGTGCCGGCCATGGTCGTGCCGGTTACGATCAGCAGCAGGGCGAGCGTACCTGCGGCAT
>CBDUYA010000149.1:0-7806 GCA_965371335.1 uncultured bacterium
CATCGCGTCGTCGCGGCGCCTCGCATCCGTCGCCACGGCGCACCGAACGCGGCCCGACGCAATACTCGGACAGGCTCCTAGGAGAAGGGATGCGGTTCAATCTGCTGCGCCAGAACCTGCCGCTCAAGATCTTCTCGCTGCTGCTGGCGATCCTCGCGTGGATCGTGGTGCGCGGCGAAGTCGAACATGTAAAGGATTACGTCGTGCCGCTCGACTACGTTAATCTTCCCGACGATCTGGAGATGTCCGGCGCCGTCCCCGACACGGTCGACGTGCGCCTGCGGGCGGCCGAGCAGGTCCTGAAACGGGCGACTGAAAACGGGGTGACCGCCCTGATCGATCTGTCAAACGCCCCTCCCGGTGAGCAGCGGATCCAGCTGACCGAGAGTCTGCTCGACATTCCCGGGGGGGCGCAGGTAGTGCGCATCTCGCCCGCCCTGATTCCGATCCGCATCGAGAAACGGGTGACGCGCGAGGTGCCGGTGGTGGCCGCGTTCGCCGGGAGTCCGGCCGACGGCTACCGTCACGTCGGCCATCAGATTGAGCCGCCGATGGTGACAGTGAGCGGACCGGCCAGCGAGGTGGCGGCCGTGCAGCGCGCCCTGACCGGAACCATCGTGCTGGAGGGAGAGACCGACGATCTCGAGGTGGAGGTACGGCCGATTCCCGACGCTCCCGAGGGAAGCAGGGTGCAGGTCGTCTCGCCGAGCGATCCGGTTCGGGTCCGGGTCACCATCGAACCGCTCCCGGTCGAAATCGGACCGCTCATGATCGAGGAAGAGGCCGAATCTTCGCCCGGTGACGGGGCCGCTTCGTGAAGCGTTTGTTCGGGACCGACGGAATCCGGGGCGCCGCCGGCGAATTCCCGCTCGATGATGTAACCGTGACGCGCATCGGCCGGGCGTTGACGCACGTCCTGAAGGCGCGCGACGGCACACGGGCGCTGCGCGTGCTGATCGGACGCGACACGCGCGAGTCGAGCCCGTCGATCGAAGCGACGTTGAAGCGGGGCATCGAGTCCGCGGGAGGACGCGCCGACTGCGGCGGCGTCCTGAGCACGCCGGCCGTCGCCTGCGTGGCGCGCGAGCTTGGCTACGACGCCGGCATCGTCGTGTCGGCGTCGCACAATCCCTACCACGACAACGGGATCAAGATTTTCTCGGGCGAAGGGTACAAGCTGCCGGATGCCGTCGAGATGGAGATCGAAACGGACGTTCTGAAAGGAACCGTCGCGGGGGCCGATGCCGTACCTCCCGCCGACAGCGGCGCGGCCGGCAGAAAGCTTGATCTGGCTCGTCGCTATCTGGACTTCCTGCGCGGCTCGATCGCGCCAGGCACCTCGTTCACCGGCTGGACCATCGTCCTCGACTGCGCCAACGGCGCCGTGTCGCAGCTCGGACCGAAGCTGTTCGAGAGTCTCGGTGCACAGGTCGTGACGCTCAATGCTGCGCCCGACGGGCGCAACATCAATGAAGGCTGCGGCGCACTCCATCCGGAGGCACTGGCGGCGGAGGTGGTGCGGCGCAGCGCCCACCTCGGCCTGGCGTTCGACGGCGACGCAGACCGCTGCGTGCTGGTCGACGGCAGAGGCAAGGTGCTGGACGGTGACTATATCGTCTACCTCGCCGCCGTTGATCTGAAGCGGAACGGCCGCCTCGCAGGCGATACCGTGGTCGGCACGGTGATGACCAACCTGTGGATGGAGCGCGCCCTGGAGGCAAAGCAAATCCGCACCCTGCGGGCGCCGGTCGGCGACAAGTACGTCCTCGAAGAGATGCGGGCGGGAGGATTCATCCTCGGTGGAGAGCAGTCGGGGCACATCATCTTCCTGGAACGGGCGACCACGGGCGACGGACTGCTGACCGGCCTGCAGATTCTCGACCTGCTGGCGCGCACCGGAATCGATCTGGCGGCGTGGTCGGCATCGGTGCAGCCCTGCCCGCAGATCCTGATCAACGTCACGGTGCGGGAGCGGCCGGCGCTCGACTCCCACCCGCGCATCGGCCCGGCGATCCGCGATGAAGAGCAGCGGCTCGCCCGGAGCGGGCGCCTGGTGGTGCGCTATTCCGGGACCGAGCCGAAGGCGCGTATCATGGTCGAGGCCGAATCACGCCAGATGATGGAAGAGTGCGCCGAGAGGTTGCGTCACCTGATTGAACAGGAGATCGGCTGAAGCAGCGCCGTTCCGCGGCGCCAACCGGGAGGGACCCGATGCCGGATCTGGTCAGACTTGGAGTGAACATCGATCACGTCGCCACCCTGCGGCAGGCCCGCAAGGGGAAGGAGCCCGATCCGGTGACCGCCGCCGCTCTCGCCGAGATGGCGGGCGCCGACGGTATCTCGGTGCACCTGCGCGGCGATAGGCGTCACATCCAGGAGCGCGATTTACAGATGCTGCGCGAGATCGTGCGGACCCGCCTGAACCTCGTGATGGCGGCGAACCCGGCGATGGTCACCGTCGCGTCGACCTACAAGCCCGAGCAGGTCACCCTGGTGCCGGAGCGTCAGGAGGAGCTGACCACCGAGTCGGGTCTCGACGTTCTGCTCAATCAGACCCTGGTGCGCAAGACCGCCATCGACCTGCGGGAGGCGGGGATCACCGTGTCGATCTTCGTCGATCCCGAATACGACCAGATCCGCGCCATCGCCAAGCTCGGCATCGGGACGATTGAGATCAACACGGCTGCCTTCGCCGCCGCGCAGCGCGAGGAGGACGTCTCGATCGAGTTCGACAGGATCGTCCAGGCGGCGCGGGCCGGATCGAAGTTGGGCCTGCGGGTGCTGGCAGGTCACGACCTCGATTACCGCAACGTGCGCCCTGTCGCGCGCCTGTCCGAGATCGTCGAGCTCAACATCGGCCACGCCATCGTCGCGCGCGCCACGCTGGTCGGCATGGACCGCGCCGTGCGCGAGATGAAGGAACTGCTGCGCCGATGAGGCGCTACCCGCCGCTCGACCCACCGGAATACGTCGATTTTCGGCCCGTCCCGAAGGTGATGGCGGATTACCGGGCGACCCTCGATCGGTATCAGGAGCGCCGCGACATCATCCGGCGACTGAAACCCGGGAAGCTCATCCGGCTGTATGAGGGGATGGTCCGCTTCCGCCTGCACGACATCACCCTGAAGCGCTGGGTCCGCCAGGGGGTGCTGTCGAAGGCATGGCTCGGCACCGGCGAGGAGGCGGTCACCATCGGCAGCACGCACGCCCTCGAGAAAGGTGACTTCGTCGGCCCGATGATCCGCAACGCGGGCGCCTGCCACGAGCGGGGCATGCCGGTGGCGCAGATGCTCAAGGCGTATCTCGCCACCGGGGATCAGATCACACGGGGCCGCGATCTGCACACCGGCGATCCGGCGCTCGGCGTTATCCCGCCGACCAGCTTCATGGCGTGCCTGGTGCCGGTATTCACCGGCATCGGCCTGGCGATCAAGCAGCGCGGCGAACAACGCATTGCCCTGACCTGGGTCGGTGATGGCGCCAGCCGCACCGCCGCTTTCCACGAAGGATTCAATTTCGCCGCGGTGCAGAAGGTCCCGCTGCTGGTGATCCTGCAGAACAACGGCGTGGCGCTCGGCACGCCGGTCGCCCGGCATAGCGCAGGCAGAATGGAAGATCTGCACTCGGCCTACGGTGTGGCCGGGGACATCTGCGACGGCAACAACGTTCTCGATGTTTATGCCGCCACCTGGCTGATGGCAAAACGCTGCCGGGCGGGGGGCGGTCCTTCCATCCTGACCGCCAACACCTTCCGCCTGGGGGGACACGCCACGCACGACGAGGCGGAAGCCCGTTCCATCTTCAGCGCCGACGTCTTCCGCCATTGGGGACAGCGCGACCCGATCGGCACGTTCGAGGCGTATCTGGCGGAGAGCGGCCCTTCCCTGGACGGCAAGAAGCGGCCGGCAGCGGCGCGGCGCAAAGCCAATCGCCGCCTTCTGGAGGAAGCCGAGGAGCGGGTCACCGCCGAGGTGGAAGCGGCCGCCGAGGAAGCGCTGGAGAGCCGTCGTACGCGGATGCCGGATCCGGAGGACGCCGTGCAGGGCGTGTACGCCGCGCCGCGACCAAAGGCCCAGGGCGGAAACGGCCGCGATCGGGCCGCCGCCTCACGCCGGGAACGTCCGGCCCGCGGGGATTCCGGCCGATCGACGAGAAAATTTGCCCCTCAGCCGAAACGGCGATTATTATAGGGACATCATTCGATCACCCGGACAGGCCATATCGAGGGGATCATGGCTGATAAAACGCGATCCAGATCTGTCGTCAAGATTCTCAACGGCCAGGCGCCCGAACTGCGGGGTCTGAAGCAGGGCGGCCTTGGTCGCGAGCAGTTGATCGGGATCTACCGCAACATGTACATGTCGCGGCGGCTCGACGACAAGGAGATCCAGCTCAAGCGGCAGAACCGCATCTACTTTCAGATCAGCGGCGCCGGTCACGAGGCGGTGCTCACCACTGCCGCCATGCACCTGCGTCCGGGCCGTGACTGGTTCTACCCCTATTACCGCGATCGCGCCCTGTGCCTGCAGCTCGGCATGACACCGAAGGAAATGCTCCTGTCGGCGGTCGGCGGAGCGGACGATCCGAACTCCGGAGGCCGGCAGATGCCGAGCCACTGGGGGCACAAGCAGCTCAACATCGTCACGCAGTCAAGCCCGACCGGCACGCAGTTCCTGCAGGCGGTCGGCTGCGCGGAAGCACACCGCCAGATGGAGCCCGACTCGGACGAGGTGGTCTACGTGTCGGCGGGCGACGGCTCCACCAGCGAAGGGGAATTCTGGGAGGCGTTGAACGCCGCCTGCCTGCGACGCGCTCCGGTCGTCTTCCTGATCACCGACAATAAGTACGCCATTTCGGTGCCGATCGAGGCGCAGACGGCCGGCGGCAGCATCTCGAAGATCTTCCGCTCGATGCCGGGGCTACGGGTCGACGAGTGCGACGGCTGCGATCCGATCGCCTCGTACATCACCATGAAGGATGCGGTCGCCCACGCGCGCTCGCGCGACGGAGGCCCGGTCCTGGTGCACGCCCACACCATCCGGCCTTACTCGCACTCCCTGTCGGACGACGAGCGGGTCTACCGTCCGGCGAGTGAACTCGAGGACGAGGATAAGAGAGAGCCGATCCGTAATTTCGCCGCCCTGCTGGTCCGGCTGAAGGCGGCGGATGAGGAATTCCTGGTGGAGATCCACCAGGAGGTCGATCAGGAGATCGATCAGGCGACGCGGGAGGCGCTGGAGGCGGAGCGGGCCAGACCGGAGGAGACCCTCACGCATCTCTACTCTCCGAGCGTCGATCCAACCTCGTCAGAGTTCGACGTGCCGCCCGATCCACAGGGCGACCCCAAGACCATGGTCGATCTGCTGAACGCCTGCATGCGGGACGAGATGGAGCGCAACGAGCGCATCGTCGTGTTCGGCGAGGATGTCGCCGACTGCACCCGCGACGATCACATCAACGACGTCAAGGGGAAGGGAGGCGTCTTCAAGGTCACCCATAATCTGCAGCGTCGCTTCGGCTCGGAACGCGTGTTCAACAGCCCGCTCGCCGAGGCGATGATCGTCGGTCGCGCCATCGGCATGGCCACCCGCGGCCTCAAGCCGGTGGTCGAGGTGCAGTTCTTCGATTACATCTGGCCCGCCTACATGCAGCTGCGCAACGAGATGGCGACGATCCGCTGGCGCTCGAACGGCGACTTCAGCTGCCCGGCGGTGGTGCGCGTCCCGATCGGCGGCTACCTGTCGGGCGGCGCCATCTACCACAGCCAGTGCGGTGAGGTGCTGTTCACCCATAATCCGGGGCTGCGGGTCGTCTACCCGTCCAACGCCCTCGACGCCAACGGGCTGTTGCGCACCGCCATCCGCTGCGACGACCCGGTGATCTTCCTGGAGCACAAGCATCTTTACCGGCAGACCTACAACAAGGCGCCCTACCCCGGCCCCGATCACGCCATCCCGTTCGGTGTGGCCCGCATCGTTCGGGATGGGAGCACTCTCACCGTCGTGACCTACGGCGCCCTCGTGGAGCGGACCGCGCGCGCCGCCAGGGCGCTGGCGGAGACCGGGATCGAAGCCGAGATCATCGATCTCCGCACGCTCAACCCGTTCGACTGGGAGACGGTGGCCGCATCGGTGCGCAAGACCGGCCGCGCTCTGGTGGCGCACGAGGACACGCTGTCGTGGGGCTACGGGGCGGAGCTGGCGGCGCGCCTCGGCGATCAGTTATTCGAGCATCTCGACGCGCCGGTGCGGCGCATCGGGGCGCTCGATGCCTGGGTCGGGTACGAGCCCGGTGTCGAGAGGGCGATCCTGCCGCAGATCGAGGATCTGCAGAAGGCGATGGCGGAGCTGGCCGCGTACTAAAAAAAACCCCGCGCCGGAGCGCGGGGCTGGATGCTCATCCTGCTCTTCGAAGCCTAGTTCTGTTTGCCGACCGGCGGGTGAATCTGAACGTTGCCGCCCTCGAGATCGCCGATACATTCGGCCACGATGTCGCCCTGGCTGTTGCGGACGGTCATCGAGATCTCGTCACGGTCGTTCGCCTTCTTGCCGTGCGGCTCGCCGGCATCCTTGAGGTAGCCATCACAGGTGAAGCCGCTCTCATGGTTGAACAGGCCGTCACACTCGAAGATGAGCGTGTCGACCTCGAGGCCCTTCTTGCCGCCCGGCTGCTGCGGGCCGGTCGAGCCCATGTCGATGCACTCAACGACATGGATATCGTTGGTGTGGAACTGGGCACCCTCGAGTGGCCCCGTGTGCCAGTTCACCTCGAAGGCGCCGGACGGGGGCGGACCGATGTTGCCGCCGAAGGTGCAGATCTTCTTGCCGGAAGCATCGGTGTTGGTCCCCTTGTCGAAGCCGCCGGTGGTCACCCAGCAGGGACGCTCGCGGATCCGCTCGTTGATGGTCGAGGCGACCACGGCGCCCGAGCCGTTCATGACGACCCGAAGCTTCTCAACACCGTCGACTTCGATCGGCAGGGTCAGCACGCCGTTGTCGCCGAGGGCCGGCAGGCCGATGACGTTGGGGTTGGGAGCGAAGCCGCTGCCGAACAGCTGCAACTCGGCGTCGAACTCGCCCTCGTCGTTGTCCATGTAGGTGAGATCGTTGAGCGTCACGTCGCCGCCCTGTACGGTGGTGAAATCGAACTCGACGTACTGGGTCATCAGGTCGGCGTCGTCGGTCAGCTCGACCGGCGAATCGGCGTTGTCGATCGTCTGGCTGGCGTCGCGGTCGACGAACTCGGCCAGCTCGTTGACGATCAGGACGTTGCCGAGCGGCAGGACGTTCTCGAACGGCGAGCCGCATTCGCCGCCGTGGTTGTCGCCCAGCTTCTTGTCAACGCCGGGACCCCCGACGCATTCGTTCGGCGCACCGAGATCGTCATCGACGGTCTCGATCGCCGTCACCGGCGGGTTGGCCGAATCGAAGATCACCGCGGCGTTGCAGGGCGGCTCGTTGATGCAGAGCACCGAATTGGAGAGTGCCGGGCTGAATCCGGTGACCCCGATCGTGCCGTTCAGACTGCCGCTGACGCCGGCGCCAGCGGAGATCTCGTCCACGATCATGCCCGGCGTCAGTCCGGAGAAATCAATCACGGCGCCGCCGTTCGCCGCAAACAGCCACGCGCCGAAAGTCAGGGCAACGACCACGAACGATAACCCAACGACCTTGACAGCATTCCCTTTCATAGCTTCCCCCCCTACGGAGATGGCGGTCACCCCCGGTGAACGCCAGGTTTTGGGTGCCCCGTTCGAAACGGCACCCGGTCTCTTGCGCCAGTTCAGATAACTGATTCTACCACCAG
>CBDUYA010000150.1:0-7778 GCA_965371335.1 uncultured bacterium
CCCGAGATTTTATTTCCCCGGCTGGACGTCGTAAATCCGCCGATCTCAGTCGCTGATCCCCCTTCGATCTCGTTCCCGCTCAGACCGTTCTGACGGGCGAGGTCTCCGGCCGCCGTCAATCCGATGATATTGCTCTGAACCCTGTTGAGCGTTGAGTCCTGAATCTCGATCCCCTGGCCGATGTTTCCCGAGATGACATTCCCCACTGCGGCGTTGCCGCCGATCGTGTTGGCAGAGCCCTGCCAGATACGCACGCCGAGACTGTTCGGAAGCGCGCTGGTTCCGGTGACATCGAGCCCGATGAGGTTCCCCTGCAGAACGATGCCGCTGCTCCTGGTGATGGAGACTCCGATGGTGCTGTCCACAATCACATTGGCCTGGCCGGGCTTCACGCCGATCAGGTTGGTGCCGGCGTCCTGGATGTCGATGCCGGTGTTCGTGTTGCCGAGAGCGATCGTCCCGGTGGCGTCGGTGCCGATGAAGTTGACCTCCACCAGGTTGCCCGTCGCCCCGGCACCACTGAGGCAAACACCGTCACTGTTGCCCGAGATCACGTTCGTCTTCGCGCCCGAGCCTCCGATCCGGTTATCGGGGCTGGTCACGTCAACGCCGCACGCCCCATTCCCCAGCACCGCATCGCCGGAGGCCGTCGTGCCGATATAGTTGGCGAGGACGTCGTTGTTGCCCAACACCTGAATGGCGATACCGTCTTGCAGATTGCCGGAGATGATATTGCGCGCGGCCGGGGTGGTGCCCCCGATGGTGTTGGATGTGCTGAAGATGAGGATGCCGAAATGCCCATTACCGAGTGCTCCGGTTCCGGCTGCATTCGTGCCGATGAGATTGCCCTGCACCAGGGAACCCGGGGAACTGGAGGAAATGCGGATGCCAAAAACAGTGTTACCGGAAATGACGTTTCCGGCTCCGGCCGTCGTTCCCGCGATAATGAGCGAGGGCGTATCAAAGACGTCAATGCCGCCGGTGTTCGGCAAGGCGAGCGTTCCGGAGAGATCGGTTCCGAGATAGTTACCCTGAATGGTCAATCCAGAGGTCGAGAAAACGCCAATTGCCACCGTGGGGTGCCCCGAGATGACGTTCCTGGCAGCGGCTGTCGTCCCTCCGATTCTGCTGTTCATCGAGGACGAGGCTCCGATACCTTCGGTGCCATTCGCCGCGACGATCGTTCCTGTCACGTCGGTTCCAATGAAATTCCCTTCGATGATGGCATTGTCGCCGGGTGTGAGGAAGATGCCGCGATTGTCCGCCCCATTGATGATGAGCCCTCTGATAACGACGCCTGCGGCGGCTACAGTGATGCCGTTGGAGGCCAGCGACATGCTGGCATCGATCTCCACCACCGGCGTTCCGGCGAAATCAGGTTCCGTGGTCGCGTCGATGACGACACTCTCGGTGATCGACGGAAGACCGGCGGTATCCTGGATCGTGTGCGGTCCGGATCCGGGAATATTGAAGAAGATCACATCGAAGCCCGGAATGCTATTGGCATCAGTCATCGCCTGGTGGAGCGATCCGGCGCCTGAAGCGTTCGTATTGATCACTGTGAACACGGTGGTGGCGTCCGTGCCGATGGTGGAAAGGCTCGCCACCCCGTCGGAGAGAACCACCAGATCCGACTGAGCATCGGCGTTGAGACGCATCGAGAGGATGGAGACCGGCTCTCCTTCCACATCGAACGGGACCCAGGCTGGGCGCCGGCCGCTTATTGTCGTGAAGGACGGGCCAGCCTTGGTCTCCTGGGGCATCCGGAGATGGATCCGCCGGCCGGAACGATGCATCAGCAGAAGATCATCGCCGGGCAGGCTGGAGACCCGGGCGCGTTGCAGACGGACCTCCCGTGGGCCGGTGTCCGCTCGGATCGGGAGCGACTCCACCTCGCGCGGGACCCTCTGGGGAGGGCGCCCCCTGCCGGCCGCTGTCTCCTTCAATTTGTCCTTCGCCACGACATGCAATGAGCCAGCGTCGTCGAGGAAGGCGAGATCGATTTTGCGGTCGCCGTCGAAGTCACCCGCCGCCATCGCCATAATAGTGAACGGCATGGTGAATCGGCCGATGTCGGGGGCCGCGACCATCGCCCGGCGCTCCTCGGAATGCGACAGGCGCCGGTCGCGCCCATGGACGATGACGACATCCCTGGCTGTCGCGACTGCGAGATCGATGTGTGAATCATTATCGAGTTGCTCCAATGCGAGATCGAGCGCCGGGGCCGTGAGGGTTACGACCTCCGGTGCGTGGCGCAGCGCCCCATTCGGGCCTTCGAAGACGAGCGCCTGCGCGTCGTTCTCCTGCTCGATGCCGACGACGAGATCGGTCAGACCGTCGTGACGATTGATTTCTCCGCTCGTCATCGCCGTGACCCGGCCCGACAGTTCGATAAGCTCCGCTTTGCCGAAACCGCCCTTCCCGTCGCCCCGATAGAATGCGAGCGTCTCACCTCCACGTTCGGTGCTAGCCAGATCCCAGTGGCCATCGGCGTCGAAATCGCCTGCGGCGATGAAATCGGGGGTCTCCCGCACCTCGAACGCCCGGGCGTCCGGCAGGAGCGGTGCGTCGATGAACTTTCCCGCCGCCCGTCGAGCCTTCGCTTCCGGCGCGTGCTGGTAGATTGCGTCGACATTGCCGTGATGAAGGGTGAAGAACCCGCCTTCACCGGTTGTGTAGGAGCAGACGACATCCGGCACGCCGTCCTCGTCGAAGTCGGCCGAGGCGAGTGCCGCCGGCCGGGCCGTGCCCTTCTCGATATGAGCGGCGGCGCGGCTGCCGGCCGGAAGCTGTGACGGCACCGTCCGTCCGTCCTTCATGTTGACCCAGGGACCGCCGCGGCCGGCGGCGCGGATGGTGATCGGCGCCTCGGGAGTCGCTGATTGGTGCTCTGCGGTCTTCTGACCATCCGTCCCGGTCGAGCCGGGCGCGCTTCCCAGCGCCAGGCAACTCACGAGCATCAGTGTCCAGCCCGTCCCCCGCAGTCTGCTCATTATTCCCTCCTGGGTAATCTGCGCTGCTGTTCGCCAGAATTATCAAAGGCTCTCCCCTCGCGGATAGCCTGTGGTTCATTTCTATTGGTAGGATGAGCGGCCGGGGCGTTACCGATGGAATTCCCTGGGCCAATCGGGGCCGCGCCGTCTTTTCCGCGCCCCCTGTCCCTGAAACAGCGCTAAACTGATGACAATCGAGAGGTTGACCGTGAAAAGATCCCAACTGCAGCCGGGACCAGCGGCCTCGATCGCCCTGACGGAGCGCTTTGGCGATCGCCGAGACCGCGGCCGGCGACTGGAGATGGACCAGGTAACGCTCGAGCCGATCGCTCGACGAAGAAACATGGAGAAGCCGCTCTGCGATGCGCTGGAGCGGCCGGGGCAGATCGGTCCGGGACAATGAGGAGATGATGGAGAACGCCGGGGAGCGCCTGGCGACCGACGACGCGATCCTGAACGGTTTCCTGGCGGGGGACGATCAGGCGGTCTATCTCGTCCAGGGATGGGTGGACGGGGTTGTCCACCTCGGCCGCTGGCGATTCGAGGATGCGGAATCGGTCAGCCAGGAGATCGTCATGCGGCTGGTGAGGACCGTCCGCTCCGGCCGTTATCAGCGACGCTCCGCCTTCAAGACGTTCGTCTTTGCCGTGGCCAAATATACCTGCGTCGACATCTATCGTCGCGAACGCCTGCGCTCGAACGTGGAGGCCGAGGGTCAGGCGCGGCCCGCGCGGCCGGACGCCGGACCGCAAAGCTCCCTCGAGGAGCGCGAGTCGCTCGAACTGCTCAAGTACATCGTCCAGCGTCTTCCGGATGAGTGCCGGCGCCTCTGGAAGTGGGTCTACGGCGAGGGGCTGACGGCGGCCGAGATCGGCAGCCGGCTCGGGGCGAGCGCCGGAACGATCCGGGTGCGCGTCCATCGCTGTCTGGAGAAGGCGCGGGGGTTCGCCGCCGAGCATCCGGCCGGCCCCGGCCTGGCCTGAGGATTGAGCGTCATGTCCGACACCGATCCGATCGCCGTCCTGATTCCCTGGTACGCGGCCGGGACGCTCGATGCCGCGGAGCGCGAGAAGGTCGAAAGCCATCTGGCGGGATGCTCTTCCTGCCACGCGTTGCTCGCCCGCGCCCGCTCCTTCCGCCGCCAGGCGCCCGCCATGACCGAGGAAGGGCTCTTCGATCATGTCGAGGGTCATCTTCTGGTGCAGTTCGCGGAACAACCCGACAGGCTCGAGGCCGACACCCGGCGCTTCATTTCGACTCATCTGAGCGGGTGCGAGGTTTGCGCCGGAGCGCTGGAGATCCTGCAGGATCTGTCCCATGCGCCGGTCGCAGCGGGAGCAGGAGTGGGTGCGTCTCCGGGGCCGCGCGGTCCGTGGGCAGCGCTGACGGAGGCCGCGGTTGCTATATGGCACAGCCTGTCGCGCACCGTGCTGCGGCCGGTCCCGGCCCTGATCTATCTCGGCGCGCTCGGGCTGGCGCTCCTGGTTGTTCCGCTGCGCCAGCCAGGGAGCGATCCGGATGGCGGCGCCGGCGGTGGCCCGGCGCCGGTTGCCATCACCGCCCTCCCACCAGTGGTGCGCCTGCCGGAAGAGATCATCATGCGCGGCGACGAGGATCCTCCGGAGCCACAGCACATCTCACTGCCGGCCGGGGCCGGGAGGGTCGTTCTCGAGCTGATCACCAGCATCGACCTGGACGATCTCGCCGATCCCGACGCGGCGTTCGCTGTCGAGATCGTCTTGGGCGACCGGGTACTGCACCGGATGCTGCGTCGCGGCGGCGATTTCGATCGGAGAGGCCGGCTGCAGCTGCTCCTCGATCCGCGCGCCTTCGAGATCGGAGAGCTCCACGCCATCCGCCTGCTGTTCCAAAAGCCGGATGACCGGCGGGACGGGGAACTGGTCTATCGGAAGTCGTTCCGGCTGCGCCTCGCCGAACCGTCCTGAGAGGATCGGATCAGTCGGCCTCGCCGGTGGCGACGAAGCCGGACCACAGGTAGGGATGGAGCGGGCGCTCGGAGGCGCGCAGCCTCTCCAGGGCAGCGAGGCTTGCACGGCGGACCGATTCCTGCACGGCGGTTCCCTTCAGGCGCTCGTCATAGAACCGCCCCATCCAGCTCGCCGCCGCGCGGTCGGGAACCGGCCACAGGCTCATCACGACCGATCGAACGCCGGCGATCTCCAGCGCCCGGCGCAGCCCGAACACCCCCTCGCCGACGGCGACCTCCCCCCGACCGGTGTCGCAGGCCGACAACACCGCCAGCTCGACGCCGCGCAGGTCGAGCGCCGCCAGCTCCTCGGCGGTCAGGATGCCGTCGTCACTGTCGTCTGCGGGCGGCTCTTCACGGTTGGCGCCGGCCATCACCAGCCCCGACAGCAGGAGCGGGTTGCGCAGCGGCTCCTCCGCCACCCCGGCGCAACGATCGCTCAGGAAGTAGCCGTGGGTCGCGAGGTGGAGGACGCGTTTGCCGGCCGCCTCACGCTTGAACCGTTCTTCGCTGGCGTCGCCGCCGATGAGCAGAACGACCGGCTCCCGATCCCTCCAGAGCGACTTGAGGCGTCGGACCTCGACCTCGGAGGAGGGGAGCGCGGCCCAGGAGGTCTCGCGCAGCGCGCATTGCGGGCTGGCCCCCCGGAACGGGTCGTCGCCCGGGACCTCTTCGATCGCGGCGATGCGGACCGCGCGCTCCGCCTCGAAGTCGGGGGCGCCGAGGGCGAGGATGCCGGTCCCCGAGGCGCGATCGCGCTGCTCATCGGTCTGGAGCAGGGACCGTGAGGTGCTCGCCAGCCGGACCGCAGGCCCGGTCTCGATCAGGAATCTTCCATCACCCGTCGGCAGGGCCCCGAGGTCGACATGATGCAGCGCCCCCTCGGGGACGAAGTAGACGATTTCGACGTCTCCGACCAACCGGGCGACCGGATCCCACACCGCTTCCCGCAGCGCGATGCCCGCCTTGTCGAGAAGCGTCAGGTCGTCCTCTCCGTCGGCAACACGGCGCATCGAGGATTCGAGCCGCTCGCGCCAGTCAGCGACCAGTCCGTCGATCCGTCCGCCAGATCCCAGGTCGGCGAAGTTTGTCGAGCCGTCGGGACGAAGGATCAGGGCGATGTCGTGCAGGGGCCGATCAATTGCTGCGGGGTGACCGATCTCGGTGCGGACGATCTCCACCAGGGCGCTTCCCGCGGGCAGAAGGTCGGCAACCCGGCCCGGCTCGAGCAGGGTATTGTCGCGGTCCTCACGGAAGCTACGGCTCACCTTCGCCAGCGCCAGCTCCGCCGCTTCCTTTTCCTCTCGGGCAGCGCTCAGGAGGGCTGTGTACTGCTCGACACCGAGGCTGCCCGGGCCGGAGGTCCATAGAGTGGCGAGCCGGCGGCGAGCCTCCGCAAGGTGGCTCCAGGCTTGTCGCGCCTCCGCCGATTCTCCCCCGAGCGCGGTGCGGTTGCGCGCCGCCAGCTCTTCGAGGACGACGCCCCTGCGGTTCAGCGTCCATGTCCAGGCCGCGGCCAGCCACTCCTGCGAGTCTTCACTGCTCTTGAGGAGAGCATCGAAGAGAAGCGTCTCGGGATGGTCGCGCGCTTCGATCATCGACAGCGCCTGGCGCTCCGGCAGGTAGGCCAGAGTATGGCGAACGAAGTTGTCGAGGCGGTCGACCACCAGCAGAATCTGCTCCAGCGCCGCTTTGCGGTCGCCTTCCTGTAAAGACATTCCGGCCACGGAGAGCAGCGTCCGCATGGCGTCGGGATGATCCATGCCGACGGTCCTCTTCTCTATTTCCAGCGCCTCCTCGAACAACGGTCGCGCGGCGGCTGTGTTCCCCAGAAGGATCTGAACGTCAGCGAGGTCGGTCGCATAGGCCACGAGATAGAGGTTGCCGGGATCGTAGTACTCGCGCGCCACGGCAAGCGCGCCCGCGTAGCTCCGGGCCGCGTCTTCCAGTCTCCCCTGCTCTAGATACAGACGACCCATATCGCCGAGGGTATTGGCCGCTACCTTTCGCCGCTCCGGGATCGATTCAATAATCTCCAGTGCGCGACTGAAGTGAGCATGGGCCTTCTCGGCATTTCCACTCTCATTCTCCGCCCGGCCCAGGTGGCGGAGAACGTCGGCGACGTGCCAGTCATCCGGACCATAGACAGTCTCGTAGACCTCGAGGGCGCTCTCGAGCAAGCGGCGCGCTGCGTTGTGATCGCCGAGCAGGATCAGTACGTCGCCAAGGTTGACCCGGGCGAACGCCAGAGTGCGATGTCCAGGCGGGTATTTCTCCTCCATCAGCCGGATGGCGATCTCGTACTCCTCCTTGGCGAGCGCGTAGTCGCCGAGGTCGACGTAGAGAGCGCCGATGTTGAAATGGATCGCCTCGGTTCCTGCCCCTGCCTTTTCGTTGATCGCCAGCGCCTTGCGGAGCAGATTTTCGGTTTCTTCGAACTCGCCCATCATCACGGTGCGGTTGGACAGCGACATCAGCGCGCTGGCGACGGCAGGATCCTCCTTGCCGTGGTGTGTTTCCAGGACCTCCACCCGGCGCTGCGCCAGATCGCGTGAGCCGGCATAGTCGGTGGCGCGGTAGAGGTGTCCGGCGACGATGCGCAGGCAGTCGGCCTGCGCGACATCGTCGGGGCCGAGGGAGGCCCGGACGATGGCGATGGCGCGCTCACACAGCTCGCGCGATTCCGGCGAGTCGTCAATCGCCCAGAGCAGCGTCGCGTAGTCAGAGAGCGTCTGCGCAATGTCAGGATGCTCCGTCCCCAGGGCTTTCTCCTGGATCGCGAGGGTTCGGATGAAGGG
>CBDUYA010000151.1:0-7771 GCA_965371335.1 uncultured bacterium
CCAGGGCCCGGTAGGTGTTCGTCTTGTAGAGCACCGGTGAGCGTTCGCCGTCATCGGGAGTGAGGCAGATGTGCGTGTGGGAGTCGATCAGCCCCGGCAGCACGGTCAGGTCGCCGAGATCGATCACCTCCGCCCCTGCCGGGACGGCAAGGTCCGCACCAACCTCGCGGATCCGGTCGCCTTCGATCAGGATGTCGACGTTATCCCGCACCTCGCCGGCGGCAACGTCGATCAGACGGCCGGCGCGCACGACGATCGCTTCCGCCGCGGCGGTCGTCGCCGGGCCGGCCACGATCAGCAACCCGGCCAGCAGGCCGATCCGGATCATTCTCCGATCACCTTCACCAGGACCCGCTTCGGCCGGCGTCCGTCGAACTCGCCGTAGAAGATCTGCTCCCACGGTCCGAAATCGAGCTTCCCGCCGGTGATCGCCACGACGACCTCGCGGCCCATCACCTGCCGCTTGTGGTGCGCGTCGCCGTTGTCCTCACCGGTGCGATTATGGTGATAGCGCTCGGTCCCGGCATCGAACGGCGCCAGCTTCTCCAGCCAGCGTTTGTAGTCCTCGTGCAGGCCCGGCTCGTCGTCGTTAATGAAGACCGAGGCGGTGATGTGCATCGCGTTGACCAGGCAGAGCCCCTCGGTCACACCCGACTTCCCGACCTCTTGCTCGACCTGCGGAGTGATGTTGACGAAATCCATCCGATTCGGTGTCTTGAAGGTGAGGTGGGTGGTGTGCGACTTCATCGTCAGGCTCCCCTCGGCGGCCTCCAGGCGCCCCCATCCGGCGGCGGCCGAAAGCGTATCATAATTGCCTTGCCGCCCCGGCGGGGGGAACGAACGCCGGCGGACCGGTTTGACAGGCGGGGGTCGTCCGGGCCATGATTGAGACGCCGTCGCAATTATAAAGACGGGGGAGATGCCGTGGACGCCGCCACCCGGTTCGCCGGGTACCTGAAGGGACAGCGCCTCAGAATGACTCACGAGCGCCGTGCCATTCTGGGCGAGATGCTCGAGGTCCGCGGCCACTTCGATGCCGACCAGTTGCTGATGCTGTTCCGCCGCAAGGGCCGGCCGGTGTCGCGCGCCACCCTCTACCGTACCCTGGCCCATCTCGTCGATGCCGGACTGGTCCACCGGATCGAGATGGCCAGGGGGCAGGCGCGCTACGAGCCGATGTTCGGGCGCCATCACCACGACCACCTGGTCTGCCTCGAATGCGGCCGCATCATCGAGTTCGAGAACCGCGACATCGAACGCCTGCAGGAGGAGATCAGCCGGCGCAAGAAGTTCATCATGACCGGCCACACGCACCAGATCCGGGGCACCTGCGAGAGCTGCTCGACCGTCCCGGCGAACGTCCGGGGCATGGCAGCGGGACGCCGCCGTAACCGCGTGGGGAAAGGTCCGGGACATCATGTTTGAAGCATTCGTCATTACACTGCGGGAAGGGGTCGAGGCCGCCCTGGTGATCGGCATCATCGTCACCTACCTGAAGAAAACAGGGCGCGACGGCTTGACCGGCGTGGTCTACGGCGGTCTGGCGGCCGGCATCGTCGCCAGCCTCGGCTGCGCCTGGCTGTTCGCGGCCCTTGAGGTCTCGGAAGAGGTGTACGAGGGATGGCTGATGCTGGTCGGCGCCCTGTTCGTCATCTCCATGGTCGTCTGGATGTGGAGGACCGCCCGCACCTTGAAACGGGGCATCGAGACAAAGGTCGAATCGATCGCCTCCGGCCGCACCGGCGCGGTCGCCGCCGGCCTGTTTACCCTGACCTTCGTCCTCATTCTGCGCGAGGGGGTCGAGACGGCTCTCTTCCTGGCGGCGGTCGAGCTGACCACCGACGCGCTCCTTTCCTTCGCCGGCGGCCTTCTCGGGCTGGCGCTGGCGGCCGGCTTCGGTATCGCCCTGGTGCGCGGCTCGGTGCGGGTCGACATCGGGCGCTTCTTCAAGGTGACCGAGGTAATTCTCATCCTCCTCGCCGCGCAGCTTCTGATCGGAGGCCTGCACGAGTTCGGCGAGGCCGGCACCATCCCGATCAGTCGCGAGCAGATGCGTCTGATCGGTCCGATCGTGAAGAGCGACGTCATCGTGATGGCCGCCATGCTCGCCCTGCCGCTGATCGTGCTGGTGATTCCGGGACGGCGCCACCGCATCCGCCTGCAGGAGGCGATGGCGCTCGAGGGCCCGGACCGCCGCCTCGCCCTCTCGGGCATCCGGCGCGACACCCTCTGGCGGCGGCTGGCCGCGACCGCCGGTGTCCTGGCGATCGTGCCGCTCACTCTCTCGTTCGCGTTCTCGAGGCTGCCCGATTCGATCGAGCCGCCGACCCTGATCGAAGCGGGCGAGGGAGGCGAGGTGCGACTGCCGGTCGCGGGGCTCGACGACGGCCGCCTGCACCGCTTCGGTGTGCCGCTCGACGGCACGGTCGTCCGCTTCATCGTCATGCACAACGGCACGAAGCCGGTGCCCGCCTTCGACTCATGTGTCGTTTGCGGCGCCTACGGATACATCGAGCGCCAGGGGCGCCTGATCTGTCTCGCCTGCGCCGCCGACATCAACGTCGCCACCATCGGCATCGGCGGCGGCTGCAATCCGATCCCTCTGCCCCACCGCGAGGAGGGAGGATCACTGATCATCGCGGTCGATGAACTGCTCAAGGAGGTCGAGTCGTTTCGCGAGGCGGAGGTCACCATCGCCGCGCCGCCGACGAGCGACTGACCGTCGAGAAGGACACGCCGTGTTCGTTCGCATCCTGCGCGATTCGTTCTTTCGCGAAAAGCGCCGCAAGGCGATCGTCCTGATCGCCGTGACCCTCGGCACCGCCGCCGCTTCGTCGCTGGCCGATATCGCTCTCGGCGTCGGCGACAAGATGAACCGCGAGTTGAAGGCGTTCGGCGCCAACCTCACCGTGGTGCCGCGAGGGGGAGGCGGCCCGGTGCTGGTGGCGGGCGAGGATGTGTCCGCGCTGCGCGTGCCGTCCTATCTGCCGGCCGACGAGGTCCGACGCGTGAAGGACAATTTCTGGAAGAACAACATTCTCGGCTTCGAGCCGCAGCTCGACGTCCCGGCGCGCGCCGGCAGGCGGTCGATCCTGCTGCGCGGCACCTGGTTCGAGCGGCCCGCCCTGGAAGAAGACGAACGCGAGGGGGCCGCAGCCGGCGCCCGCGCCCTCAATCCCTACTGGAGCGTCGAGGGAGCGTGGCCGGACGACCGCACCGCCGCGGCGCGCCGGGACGGAGCGACCGACGTGCTGGTCGGCCGGACGCTGGCCGCCGACCTCGGCGTCAACCCGGGCGACGCGCTGCAGATCGAGGTGGCCGGCGTGCCCGCGTCGTTGCGGGTTGCCGGCATTCTCGCCACCGGCGGAGAAGAGGACGACGCGATCATCGCGCCGCTCGAGACGGTGGGAGAGCTGGCGGGGATCCCCGGCTCGGTGTCGCGGGTCCAGGTCAGCGCCCTGACCACACCCGAGGTCGCCGTCTACGAACGGCTCGGCATGAGCCCGCAGAACCTCTCGCCCGAAGAGTTCGAGCAATGGACCTGCACCCCGTTCGTCACCTCGATCGCCTACGAGCTGGAGCGGGCCTGGCCGGCGGCGGAGGCGCGGGTGATCCGCCGGGTGGCCGACTCGGAAGGCGCGATTATTCATCGCACCTCCGGGCTGATGACGCTGGTGGCGCTGCTGGCGGCGTTCGGGGCGACGCTCACCGTCACCAGCGCGCTGACCACCAGCGTGCTGGAGCGGCGCTCGGAGATCGGCCTCCTCAAGGCGCTCGGCGCCGGAAATAGCGGAGTGCTCGGACTGTTCTTCGCCGAGGCGGCGATCCTCGGGCTGCTCGGCGGGCTGCTCGGGGCGGGGCTCGGCGCGGTCATGGCGCGCTGGATCTCGGCCTCGGTGTTCGGCTCTCCGGTCTCGATCCCGCCGTTCGCCATCCCCCTCGCGGTGATGGGGGCGCTCGGGATCACCTTCGCCGGATGCATCCTGCCGGCCCGCCGGATGACCACTTTCCGGCCGTTCGAGGTGCTGCGTGGCCTCTGAACCCGCCGCAGCACGACCCAATGGACGGAGGCGCGGCTGGTTCCGGCTCTCGATCCACTTCCTGGTGCGATCCCTGACGTTGCGGGCCTCGGCGTTCGGGCTCGCCCTGCTCGCCGTCACCATCAGCGCCGCGGTGACCGCCGTCATGCTCAACCTGAAGGCCGACCTCGGCGCGAAAATGTCGACCGAGCTGCGGCGTTACGGCCCCAACCTGATCGTGACGCCCGATACCGGGGCCGGTGCGACAACTCTCGACGAGAGTGCGGTTCAGGCTCTCCCGTTTGACCGTATCGCGCTGCTTCTGATCGCGTCCGGCTCGGTCACCGGCCCGGGAGGACGACCGCAAGCGGCGAACATTGTCGGCGCCGACTTCCCCGCCCTCCGGCAGCTCAACCCCTCCTGGCGGGTGGCGGGAGACTGGCCGCAGCCGGAAGACGGCGCCACCTGCCTGGTCGGCGCCGCGCTGGCCGGGCGGATCGCGATCGAGCCGGGAGTCTCGCTCAGCCTCACCGTGGGGGGCGGTGATCGCCGCCTCAACGTCGCCGGCGTGCTGTCGACGGGGGAAGCGGAGGACGACGCGGTCTACATCGCGCTGCCGCTTCTGCAGAAGCTGACCGGCCTTGAGGGACGGATCTCGCTGGCCACGATGTCGATCGACGGCGGGCCGGACGCGGTGGGCGCGGCCGCCGCGCGCGCGCAGGATGCCATCCCCGGATCGGTCGCCCATCCTCTGCGCCCGATCGCGGCCGCGCAGGGAGCGATTCTCGACAAGCTCGATCGTATGATGATACTGCTGACCGCGGTGGTGCTGGTGCTGTCGGGCCTCTGCCTGGCCACCACACTGATGTCGATTGTGCTGGAGCGCGAGCCGGAGATCGGACTGATGCGCGCCCTCGGTGCCGGCGATCGATCCATCCTCACGATGTTCCTCGGCGAGGTCAGCCTTCTGGGGCTGCTCGGCGGCGGGATGGGGCTCGGACTCGGGCTGCTCGCCGCCCGCGTGATCGGCTGGCGCCTCTTCGATGCCGCCATCGATCCGCGCGCCGACGTGATCCCGCTGGTCCTGGCGATCACCCTGGCGCTCTGCTGGATCGCGGTTCTCGTTCCGCTGCGGCGCGCCATGGCGATTCAGCCGGCCGCCGCTCTCAGGGGTGAATAATGTCGTTCGTGCATCTGCAGGGTGTGACGCGCCGGTACAACGACGAGGTGACGGCCCTCGACCAGGTGAACCTCGAGATCCCCGCGGGTGAGTGGCTGGCGGTGATGGGGCCGTCCGGCTCGGGCAAGACGACGCTGCTCAATCTGCTCGGGGGCCTCGACGCCCCGCAGGAGGGGCGGGTGATCGTCGACGGCACCGATCTGGCGCGCCTCACCCGCCCGGATCTGGTGCGGTACCGGCGCGAGTGCGTCGGCCTGGTGTTTCAGCAGTTCCACCTGATCCCCTACCTGACAGCGCTGGAGAACATCATGCTCGCCCAGTATCTGCACAGCATCGCCGACCGCGACGAAGCGGCGGCGGCCCTCGAGACGGTCGGCCTCGGACACCGCATGCGCCATCTCCCCTCGGCGCTGTCG
The DNA here is from genome assembly GCA_965371335.1 of uncultured bacterium. Lineage (GTDB taxonomy): Bacteria > Acidobacteriota > Polarisedimenticolia > Gp22-AA2 > Gp22-AA2 > CBDUYA01. Next base: position 5,616 of record CBDUYA010000151.1, read on the forward strand.
GGCGGCGAGAAGCAGCGGGTCTGCATCGCGCGCGCCCTGATCAACCGGCCGAAGCTGATCCTGGCGGACGAGCCGACCGGATCGCTCGACGCGGAGAACGAGCGGGGCGTGGTGGAGCTGTTTCAGCACATCCACGCGCGCGGCCAGACGATCGTCATGGTGACGCACGACCTGACGATCGGGAAGCACGCCGACCGGCAGATCCAGTTGGAGCACGGCCGCATCGCCGGCGAGTTCCTCACCGGGGCGCAGAACGAAGAAGCGATCGACGAGGTGTTGGAATATCTCTGGCTGAAATCCGAGGGGGTCGAAAATGCCCACGAGCTCTGCGCGCAGGGCGCCGTCCTCGCCACCCCGGAGTTCCTCGATCGGATACGCTCGCGCGGCATCCTCGGCCCCGGGCCGGAGATCGCCTATACGGCGGAGGGGCACCAGCGGGCCGAGGCCCTCATCCGGCGGCACCGCCTCGCCGAAACCCTGTTCATGACGACCTTCCAGATGCACGAGGCGCAGGTGGAGGAGGAGGCGTGCTATTTCGAACACATCCTCTCCCCCGCCGTGACCGAGTCGATCTGCGCCTTCCTCGGTCATCCTGCCACCTGTCCTCACGGCATGGCGATTCCACGCGGCGGCTGCTGCGCGGGAAAGCGTTCGACCGTGACGCCCCCATCGTGACCGCGCTGCTGCTGCTTGCCGGCATCGTCCTGCTGGCCGTTTCCGTCGCCACCGGGCTGATGGCCCTGGTCGGCGCCCGCAAGATCCGCGACCTGGGGCGGGTCCTGGAGGAGAGCGAACGGGAGCGTGACGCCGGCCCTGCCACCGAAGACCCCCTGCCGTCGCTGTCGGTGGTGATCACGGCGCGCAACGAAGAGGAGATGATCGAAGCGGCCACCCGCAGCTTCCTGCAACAGCGCTACCCCGTCCTTGAGATCATCGTCATCGACGATCGATCGTCCGACGCGACCGGTTCGATCCTCGATCGCCTGGCCGCCGATCCCGGCGTGCCGTCGGATCGCCTCAGCGTCGTCCATGTCCGCGACCTCCCTCCGGGCTGGCTCGGCAAGACCAATGCCTGCCATGCCGGCGCCCGGCGCGCCAGGGGAGAGTGGATCCTGTTCACCGACGGCGACGTGTCGCTCAGCGGCGACGATCTCCTCGCCCGGGTGCTCGCCTTTGCCGCGCGGCAGCGCCTCGATCATCTCGCGGTGCTCCCCGACCTCCGCCCGATGAACCCGGTGCATGCCGGCCTGGTCTCCTGTTTCGGCCAGATGTTCACGGTCGGCTGCCGGGCGTACGAGATGGATCGCGATCGGCCGCGGGGCGGGGGCGGGGTCGGAGCATTCAACCTGGTGCGACGGGCGGCGTACGACCGGATCGGCGGCCACTCCCTGCTGCGCATGGAGGTGGTGGACGACTACAAGCTGGGCCGGCTGCTGAAGGAATCGGGCGCCCGGCAGCGCCTGTTCAACGGCTTCGATCTGGTCCGCTGCCCCTGGCATCGCGGCGCCCTGCAGGTGGTGCGCGGACTGGAAAAGAACATGTTCGCCAGCTTCGATTTTTCCCTGCCGCTGGTGGTGGTCCTCAGCCTCGGCGGGCTGGCGCTCACCCTCGGCCCTCTCCTCTTCGCTCTGCTGATCCAGTTCGGCCTGCAGCCCCGGCCGCACCCCCTGATCGTGGCGGCCGGGTGGATCCCGTTCACCTGGCAGGCGGGGTTCATTCTGCAGGCCTACCGCGCCGAGGCGCGCCACTTCGGCCAGCACCCGCTGGTGATGACGCTGCTCTACCCCCTGTCGTTTCTGCTGCTTTGCGCCGCCGTCTGGAATTCGACCGTGGCCACCCTCAGCTATGGCGGCGTGCACTGGCGGGAGACCTTCTATCCGCTGGCGGCGTTGCGCCGGGGGGTCGTCCGGCCCGGCGCCGGCCGCCGGTTTAGAGGCGACTAAGGCTTCCTGCGCGCTTCGATCGCCCGCCGGTGCGCCGCGGCGTTCTCCACCCACGGCCGGCGCTCGAAATAGCTCCTGGTCTGCTCGGCGATCTTCGGCGACAGCATGATGAGGGCAAGCAGGTTCGGCAGGATCACAAGCCCGAGGAAGACGTCGCCGAGCGTCCAGGCGACCTTCAGCGACACGATCGCCCCGAGGAAGTGGGCCAACACG
>CBDUYA010000152.1:0-7701 GCA_965371335.1 uncultured bacterium
CAAGCGGGATCTGCACCTGCCATAGAATCTGCATCTCCGTCATCCCCATGCCACGGGCCGCTTCGAGGGTCGCCGGATCGATTCCCGCGAGCCCGGCGTGGGTGTTGCGGACGATCGGCAGGAGCGCGTACAACGAGAGCGCCACGATCGCGGTCCGGCTGCCGATCCCGCCCAGAACCGGCACCGGGATGAGGAAGCCGAACAGCGCCAGGCTCGGCACCGTCTGCACGATGTTGGTGGCGCCCAGGATCAACCGTCCCAGTTTCGCCTTCCTCGTCACCACGATGCCGAGCGGCACCCCGATGGCGACGGCGATGATCATCCCCGCCGAGACGAGCGTGAGATGCTCGACCGCCAGCGTCAGGATCTCGGCCCGGTTACGCATCACGACCTCGACAAAGCCCACCCGCCACCTCCTTCCGGAAACCTTCTGCCGCGCACCCGGCGGCGCGTGACCCGCGCCGTCCCCGGCAGCGGCGCCGATTCTATCCCACCGACTGGCCGCGGCCTTGGTGGCCGGCGGCCCGGCGGCGCCCCTCTTGACGAGGTGCCATGGGCGCTGTAGTAAGGATTACGCTCGACACAGCTCATCTCATCCAGCGGAGGTCCAGCCATGTCATCCGTTCGCTCCCTGCTTCTGACCGGTTTCCTCATTCTGCTCGCGGCGACGATGCCGGCGCCGGCAGCCCGGGCGGAGCCGGGCACCCATCCCTTCTCGGTGCACGACCTGGTGATGATGGAGCGCCTGGGGTCGCCTCAACCGTCCCCCGATGGCCGCTGGATCGTCTTCACCCGCCGCGTCTACGATTGGGACGCCGACGCGACCTCGACCAACCTGTGGCTGGTTTCGATCGACGGCAGCAGTTTGCGCAGGCTGACCTCAACCTCGGACCACGACCTCGGCCCCGCCTGGTCCCCCGACGGCGGCACCATCGGTTTCATCTCGACCCGCAGCGGCTCAACCCAGATCTGGAGCATCGATCCGACCGGCGGCGAGGCGACCCAGCGCACTCATTTCCCGGTCGATGTCGACAACCTGAAGTGGTCGCCCGCCGGCAAGCGGTTCGCCTTCACCGCCGAGGTCTATCCCGATTGCGCCGATCTCGAATGCACGGCGCAGCGCGACCGGGACAAGGCGGAGAATCCAGTCAGCGCTCTTGTTTACACCGGCGCGCTGTTCCGGCACTGGGACACCTGGGAGGACGGGAAGCGATCCCACATCTTCGTCTGGAATCCCGGCGGCGAAGCGCCGCCGGTCGACCTGATGAAAGGGGCCGATGCCGACAGCCCCACCAGGCCGTTCGGCGGCGCCGAGGAGTTCGACTGGTCGCCCGACGGCAGGGATATCGCTTTCACCGCCAAGATGGTCGACACACCCGCCTGGTCGACCGATCTCGACATCTACATCGCCGCCGCCGACGGGAGCGGCTACCGCTGCATCACCGACAACAACGAAGCGGTCGACACGCAGCCGGTCTATTCGCCTGACGGCGCGACCATCGCCTATCTGGCGATGAAGCGCCCCGGCTACGAATCGGATCGACTGCGTGTCGTGCTGCACGACCGGAAGAGCGGCACGAAGCGCGTGCTGACCGAAGAGTGGGATCGATCGGCCGGCTCGCTCATCTGGGCCCCCGGCGGCGGCAGCCTGTACATCACCGCCGGCGACACCGGCCGGTCGAAGATCTTTTTGATCGACACCGCCAGGGGCGAGGTGACCGGGATCGTCGGCGACCACACCAACAGCGGCGTGGCGGTCGCCGGCGGCAGACGCCTGGTCTTCGGACAGGACTCCCTCACCTCCCCGGTCGAGATCTTCACCGCCGGGCTCGACGGGTCCGGCGTCACGCAGATCACCCGCGTCAACGCGCATCGCCTCGCCGCCGCCGAGATGAGCACGCCGGAGGAGTTCTGGTTCGCAGGGGCCGACGGCGACCGGGTGCATGGCTGGCTGCTCAAGCCGGCCGGCTTCAAGGAAGGGAGCAAGTATCCGGTCGCCTATCTGATCCACGGCGGGCCGCAGGGGTCCTACACTGATCATTTCCACTACCGCTGGAACCCGCAGGCCTACGCCGGCGCGGGGTACGTCACCGTGGCGGTCAACTTTCACGGCAGCACCGGCTACGGCCAGGCCTTCACCGATTCGATCCGCCGCGACTGGGGAGGAAAACCGTACCGCGATCTGATGCTCGGCCTCGATCACGTCATCGCCAGCTACGACTACGTGGATGGCGAGCGCGTGTGCGCCCTGGGGGCCTCGTTCGGCGGCTACATGGTCAACTGGATTGCGGGTCATACTGACCGGTTCGCCTGCCTGGTGAACCACGACGGTGAATTCGACGTGCGGGCCTCGTACTTCGCCACCGAGGAGCTCTGGTTCCCCGAATGGGAGTTCGGCGGACCGCCGTGGGAGCAGGCCGAGCTGTTCACCCGCTGGTCACCGGCGGAGCATGTCGGCAAATGGAAGACGCCGATGCTGGTCATCCACGGCGCGAAGGACTACCGGCTGCCGGATACCGAGGGCTTCGCGACCTTCAATGCGCTGCAGCGCCTGGGGGTCCCGTCAAAATTCGTCTATTTCCCCGACGAGAATCACTGGGTTCTGAAGTCGCGCAACAGCGTCTTCTGGCACGACACGGTGATCGGCTGGCTGGATGAGTGGACGAAGTGAGCGCGGCGCGGATCTGAGACGATCGGACGCCTGCTCAGTCCGCTTCCTTGGCCACGTCCTCCACCCACGACAGCGCGGCCATCATGGCGGGGAAGCCGATCGTCGTGGTCGCCAGCAGCACCACGTGACGGCATTCGTCGATCGTCGCGCCCGCTTCGACCGACCGGCGGGTGTGGGAGTGCACCGCCCCTTCGAGACGCGCCCCCACGGCGACCGCCAGCTTGGCGAGAGCGATCGTCTTCCCGTCCAGCGGGCCGGCGGCGCGGCACGCCTCACCGAGAGACTCATAGGCGCCCAGAACGTCCGGGTAGCGCTTCTTCTGCTCGTTGTACCAGCCGGGGATTTTGGCCATGGCGTCCTCCAGTGAATAGGTAAGATTGATCGTTGCCGCATCCTGTACGCGCCGCCGAGCTCTTCAAAGACGGGGACGATCGCCGGCGGGAGGCGGATGCGGCAGATCGTCCGGGGTGTTCAGGTTCAGCAGGACGTCGGCGTTTTCCCACGGCAGTTCCAGCACCCTCTCGGGACGGCGCCGGACGACCGCCTTCAGGCCCCGGCTCTCCTCGGCGATCCCCATCAACTCGGCGATCAGGCAGCCGTGGAACAGCGGCGGGTGGCCGCGCCGCCCCGCGTGACGCGGCACCACGATGGTGCGGCGGGTCGCGGCATCGCGCTGTCCCCACTCATCCGCGGCCGCGTGCAGCAGCGCGTCAAGCAGCCGGTGCTCGACCGGCTGGTCGACCGCGACGACGAAGATGGCGTCGGGGCGCTCCGGGAGGGATGTCAGGCCGGCGATCACCGAGGAGCACCTGCCGCTCTCGGGGGCCGGATTGATCACCGCGCGGGTCTTCCCGGCGGGGTGCCTCGCGCCGCCGAGATGGGGCAGCAGTCGATCCGCCTCGCGGCCGAGCACCACCACGCACTCCGACACGCGACTCTTTGCAATCTGCCCGACCTGATGGGTGAGAAGCGGCCGGCCGCGCCAGGGAAGAAGCGCCTTGGGCGATCCCATGCGCTGCGAATGCCCGGCCGCGAGGAGGAGCGCGACGGCGTTCATCGCCTGGTCAGGACGTGGGCGGCGCCGGGGCCGGAGGGCTGTCTTCCTCGTCGGCCGCCGCCGGCCTGGGATTGACGTCAATGTCGGCGCTGTAGGGGACCAAAGTGACGTCGGGGGCCTGCTCCCACGCTTCATCGAAGGTGTACATCGTGATCGTCTCCCACGGGCAGACCTCCGCACAGAGGGCGCAACCGATGCACTTGTCGTACTCGATTATGGCGACGTTGTTCGGCCCGTCGGGAGACTTAACGTAGCGGATGGCGTCGACCACCACACCCTTGACGGTGACCGTCTCGCAGAAGGCGACGCAGGCGGGCGAGTTGGCGCACCCGGAGCAGCCGTTCTGATCGACCACGGCGAGCCGCTTCGGGGGTTTCTTCAGGAACTTGTTCTTGTAGTCCGCCGGTGCCGGCATCTGCGCTCCTCCGCGTGGCGGAGCAGTTTCTCACATCACCCCGGCCCGTTCAAGCCCGGCCCCCACCGGGCGCGGCGCCCCCGACCGGCGCCTGAATCCGGCCTCTTTGGGAGCGCCCCGGCCCTATAATGAGGCATCACGCTCATGGTGAGCCGTATCGGGGTTCCGCATGGATTTCGATGAATCAGAGCTGACACCGGCCGCGCTGCGCGAGGCCAGGCCCCGCATCGCCGGGGGAACGCGGGTCACCCCCCTGCTGCAGGCGGACTCCCTGAGCGGGCGCCTCGGGCATCCCGTCGCCCTCAAATGCGAGAACCTGCAGGTCGGCGGCGCCTTCAAGATCCGGGGCGCGACCAACTTCGTGGCCCGGCTTTCCGAGACGGAGCGCCAGCGCGGCCTGATCACCTACTCTTCGGGAAACCACGGGATCGCGGTGGCGCTGGCCGCCCGCCACGCCGGCGTGCCGGCCGTGATCGTCATGCCGGAGACCGCTCCGCCGGTCAAGGTGGAACGGGTCAAGGCTCTCGGGGCCGAGCTTCACCTCGCCGGGACGACCTCTCTGGAACGCCGGGCGCGGGCCGAGGCGATGCGCGACGAACGGGGGCTGACTATCGTGCCTCCGTTCGACCATCCCTGGATTATCGCGGGGCAGTCGACCTGCGGCGTCGAGATACTGGAGCAAATGCCGGAGGTCGGAACGGTGCTGGTTCCGGTCGGCGGCGGCGGGCTCCTCTCGGGGATCGCGCTCGCCTGCAGCTACCACCGCGCCGGGATCCGCGTCATCGGGGTCGAGCCGGAGGGCGCGGCCGGGATGTCCTCCTCCCTGCGGGCCGGCGGGCCGGTGACGCTGCCTTCGGTCGGCTCGATCGCCGACGGCCTCCTCCCCTCCCGGCCGGGCGACCTGACCTTCTCCCTGGCGGTGCGCTTCGTGGACGAGGTGGTCACGGTCACCGACGAGGCGATCGCCGCCGCGGCCGGGATGCTGTTGCGGGTCGAGCACCTGCTGGTCGAATGGAGCGGAGCCGCGGCCGTCGCCGCTCTCCTGTCGGGCCGGGTGCCTCTTCAAGACGCCCCGACCGTTGTGGTGGTCAGCGGCGGCAACGTCGATCCTGCGGCGATCATCGGACGGACGGACATCTCCACGGGCGCGCTAGACGGATCAGGGGACTCATCCGTATAGGAATCAGCGGCCGCGACCTGCCCGCCCCGGTCGTGCTAGACTACCGTTCTGCGGAGATTAGAAAGCCATGGGAATGAACGAGCGATCAGGACAAGCGCGCCGCCAGAGAGGGTTTACGCTGATCGAACTGCTGATTGTCGTGGCGATCATCGGCATCATCGCCAGCCTCGCCATTCCCAACCTGCGGGACGCGATGGATCGCGCCAAGCAGAAGGCGACCATGACCAACATGAAGGCGATCGGCAACGCCCTCGAGATGTATGCCATCGACCACAACGTCTATCCGAAAGGCCTGACCGATGCCGACTCCGGCGCCATGGGCGGGTTTCTCTCCCCCCTCTATCTGCGCACCGTGCCCAAGGCGGACGACTGGAGCAACCCGTGGCATCTCGACACCGACGCCACCGGAACTCAGTACACCATCGCCAGTTACGGGCGTGACGGCATCCCCGGCACCAACCCGGGCGGCCAGACCGCAGACTTCAACTGCGACATCATCTTCACGAACGGCTCCTTCTACCAGAGGCCTCAGTAGCAGGGCGGCAGGCCTCCCGGCCCACTTCCATTCCTGAACGGATCGGGGATCCCGATCGGCGGTGATGCTGGTAGAATGTTCACGCATCGCCGCAAAGCAATGGGCTGTTCTTTGCCTGGTCAGCCGGGCCTGTTGGGTCGTCCGGGAGGGTCTGCGTGTCGGTTCCGACCAAGAGCACCGAAGCGGGCGTCGAGGAATCCGTGCTCCCCCCGGGGCAGCGGGATGACACCGGATTCTGGTATCCCGCGGGGTACAGCGAGCCGAGGATGTTAGTGCGGCCGCGGCGCCGGCGCCTCAAGAACGGGGCGGCCAATGCCAGGAAGACAACGCCCGATACCTCCGGGCATTGAGCGACTTCTACCGGCCCGGACCCATCTCTGCCTGAGCCACTTCCGCCTGAACCAGTTCTGCCTGGACAATGAAGCGCTGCGGCGCCGGGCCGACGTAGAAGAAAGGATAGCAGGTCACCAGGGTGAGGCGTGCCTCTTCGCCGGCCGCCAGCAGCCCGGTCTGGTCGCGATCCACAATACGAATTGCCGTCACCCGGTATCGGGCGCTTCCCGACCAGCCGGTCAGCTCAACGACATCCCCTGCACGGATGTCACGCAGCCGGCGGAACTCCGCATCCCTGTGTCCCGCGATGATGCAGTTGCCCGGTTCGCCGGGGAGGGCGCTGCCGTGCAGGTGCCCCGGCCCCAGAGCGAGCGTCTCTGCGTCGCTCCCCTCGGCAATCATCACTTCGAGACCGAGCCGATCGACACGCAGCCGTGCCAGCGCCTCTCCGGGTCGCGGCGATGCGATCGCCGATGGTGTCGATCGGATCAGATCGAACCGGGCGCTCTCGTTCGCCTGCCAGGCGACACCCCCGGCCCGGATTGAGGCCGCTTTCCCCATCAGGAAGAGCCCCGCCACCACCACCATCAGACCGACCAGACGGCGGCGGGCCCTGGCCGGGTCGTGGCGCGCCGGGATTCGCTGTTCGCGCTGCTGCATCGCTCTTCCCTAGACCGGCCGCCTCAGCATGATCAGCAGTCCGAGGCCGACCAACAGGCCGCCGGAGAGCGCCAGCAACGGAAGCGGGCTGGCGGTGGCCGGCATCTCCATATCGTCCTCCATCGCCGCGACGACGGCGGGCGCCGGAGGAGGAGGCTCGGGCGCCACAGGCGGAGGCGGAGCGGCTGCGGCGGTCGCCTGCAGCTCGGGTGCGGGCGGGGGTGGCGGCGCCGGGCTGGTCGGCGCGTTGCGCGCCAGCGAAACGGCGGCCGGCTGATGACTGCTCAGCATCGCCATGGTGTCGAAATCGAGCCGGCCGCAGCGGCACAGGCTGTGCATGCGCTGAAAATCGGCGATGGCGATCTTCGTGGCGCGGTCGCGGCGGCCGACGGCGTAATCACCGCGATCCAGGTACCCCGCTCCGTCGAGGATCGACTGGGCGAACTTGATCTCCTCCTCCGAGGTGTAGATCATCCCCTCGCCCGGTCGTGAAGCGAGCAGCGGCGTGGCGGCGATCCAGACGAGCAACAACGCCACGGACATTGACATGAGAACGTCTCGACGGAACATGGCAACCCCTCCCTGCGCGGCGGTGCCCGGGTCCATCCCGGCCAACCGCGACGCCAACGGCAAGACCTGCGTTCATTCTACACGCATGAACCCCGGCGGTGACGCGCGGATCGAACCGGTCCGTCGTGCCGCCAGGAAAGTTCCACTGCCTCGAGCTGAGGGCGTCAACGAACGAGCAGCACGCCGGCCGCCTGCATCGATCCCTCCTTGATGCGGCCGAGCGCCCGGTTCGCCTCGCTCAGGGGGAAGGTCTCGGTCTCGACCCTCACTCCGGCCGCCG
>CBDUYA010000153.1:0-7700 GCA_965371335.1 uncultured bacterium
CTGGATGGCGGCCTGCACCTGCGCCTCGTCGACGCGCGGCGCATCCTTCAGCTCCCGGGCGTAGCGGGTCGCCCCGAGGCCGGCCAGCCGGCCGAAGACCAGCAGGTCGGAGAGCGAGTTGCCGCCGAGCCGGTTGGCGCCGTGCATGCCGGCGGCACATTCGCCACAGGCGAACAGCCCCGGCACCAACGACATCTGGCTGTCCGCCTCAACCCGCAATCCACCCATGAAGTAGTGCAGCGTCGGGCCGACCTCCATCCGCTCTCTGGTGATATCAACCTCCGCGAGCTCCTTGAACTGGTGGTACATCGAGGGCAGCTTGCGCTTGATCGCCTCGGCCGGCAGGCGCGAGGCGATATCGAGAAACACCCCGCCGTGGGGGGAGCCGCGCCCCGCCTTCACCTCGTCCTTGATCGCCCGGGCGACAACGTCGCGCGTCAACAGCTCCGGCGGGCGGCGGGCCGTTCGGTCCCCCTTCAGCCAGCGATTCGCTTCCTCCTCGCTGTTGGCGGTTTCCGCGGCAAAGCGTTCGGGGACGTACCCGAACATGAACCGCTTCCCTTCGCTGTTCACCAGAATGCCGCCGTCTCCGCGCACCCCCTCGGTCACCAGAATGCCGCGCACCGACGGGGGCCAGACCATGCCGGTCGGATGGAACTGGGTGAACTCCATGTCCATCAGTTCGGCGCCCGCCTCGTAGGCAAGGGCGTATCCATCCCCTGTGTACTCCCAGGAGTTGGACGTGATCCGCCAGGCACGGCCGCCTCCGCCGGTCGCCAGAATGATTGCCTTCCCCTTCAGGATCATAAAGCGCCCGGTGTCCCGCCAGTAGGCGAGCAGGCCGGACACCCGTCCCTCGTCGAGCAGGATATCGAGCCCGGTGCACTCCATGTAGACCTTGATTCCCTGGTGGATCCCGTGGTCCTGAAGGGTGCGGATGATCTCCAGGCCGGTCCGATCGCCGACGTGGGCGAGGCGTGGGTAGCGATGGCCGCCGAAATTACGCTGGCTGATCAGACCTTCCTTGGTGCGATCGAAGACCGCGCCCCATTCCTCCAGCTCCCGCACCCGGTCGGGCGCGTCTCTGGCGTGCAGCTCCGCCATGCGCCACTGGTTGAGGAACTTGCCCCCCCGCATGGTGTCGCGAAAATGGATCTTCCAGTTGTCGCCGCGGTCGACGTTGCCGAGCGCGGCCGCCACTCCCCCTTCCGCCATGACCGTGTGCGCTTTGCCGAGCAGGGACTTGCAGATCAGCCCGGTGTTCAGCCCCTGATTCGAGCACTCGATGGCGGCTCGTAATCCAGCGCCGCCCGCTCCGACCACAATGACGTCGTGTTCGAACGTCTGCATCTCCGACAGGCTGACCATGATTTAACCCCAGGTATTCAGGTCGCGGATGATCCCCATGGAGACCAGCCGGACATAGAGGTCGGTCAGCCCGACCCAGATGAGGCTCAACCAGGCGAACTCCATGTGGCGGGCATTAAGAGCCGAGACCGACTCCCAGAGACCATGACGGATCTCGCTGCGGCGGTCGTACGAGAAGCAGTCGAGTCTCCCCCCGATGAGATGGCGAAGCGAATGGCAGCCGAAGGTATAAAGCGACAGCAGCACCGGATTGATGAGAAGGATGATGCTTCCTACGCCGATTCCGAACTCGCCATCCTTGAAGAAGGCGAGGCCGGCGTCGTACGTCAGAATAGCGATGAAGACGAGGGCGAAATAAAGCGTATAGCGATGCAGGTTCTGAATCACCAGAAGGGCCGTTTCGCCCCGGTAGCTCGCGCGGAACATTCGGCCGACGCCGCAGGCGGGAGGCGTGCCGAAGAATGAGCGGTAGTAGGCCTTGCGATAGTAGTAACAGCTACCGCGAAAGGCTCCTGGAAAGATCAGAATGAAGAGAGCCGGCGACACCGGCAGGAACGCCGGCCACCACGACGGCCAACTCCCGAGCCAGGCGTGATCGAGCGGCGCCGCACCGGCGGCCGCGGTTTCGACAAAGAGGACCGGTGAGTAGAAGGGTGACAGGTAGGGAGCGGCATAATAGTGCTCGCCTTGCAGCGCCGCCCAGGTGGTGTAAATAATGAACGATCCGAAGCCCAGGGCGGTCAGAACCGGCGTCACCCACCAACGATCCCCACGACAGGTCGCCACGAAGCCGCTCAGGTGCCCCCCCGTCGGCACACTCTCTCTCGACATGCGTCGTGCCTCGCTTCTCCCTCGATAGGGTGCGGATTCTATCCGGACCCGGGATGAAAAATCAACGCCCCACGGATGCGGGATACGGCTCCAGGCCCGGCGCCCGGCGAGGGCCACGGCTCTATTCCGCAGGGGGTGCGAACTGCTACCCGCCAGGTTGCCCCAACCGTTTGAGGGCCCTATCTTTAGGAGGTGGATATGCGTGATATACTTTTTTGCCAATGGCCAGGCACCCGGGTCCCCATCAGGGAGGAACCCGGTCGAGCGGGCCGGATACGCCCCCACGGCCCCCCTTCCGAAGGGGAGGGCGCGGATGACGTGGCAGGTTGCGTGAGGAGATTGCATGTCAAAGGCAATGCTCGTCAACGTCACTGCGGAGGAGGAGCACCGCGTCGCGATCGTTGACGATGGAATCCTCAACCTCTTCGAGATCGAGACCCTCAGTCGCGAGAACCTCAAGGGAAACATTTTCAAGGCCGTCGTCGACGGCGTCAATCCAGCGCTCGAGGCCGCCTTCGTCAACTACGGGGCGGAGCGCGCCGGGTTTCTGCCGGTCGACGAGGTCAACTTCAAGCTCTACCCGAGCCGCAACGGCACCCAGAGCGGCGGCAAGGGGCGGGGGGCGCGGGTCAGCCGTCATCTGGAAAAGGGGATGGAGGTCCTGGTTCAGGTCATCAGGGACTCCTACGCCAACAAACCCCCGACTCTCAGCACCTACTACTCCCTGCCGGGGCGTTACCTGGTTCTGATGCCGGGGGCGGATGCCGCCGGCATCTCGCGCAAGATCGACGATGAAGAGCAGCGCGGTCGCCTGCGCAAGATCCTCGATGAACTGGTCGTGCCGGATGGCTTCGGCGTCATCGTGCGGACCGCCGGCACCGAGACCAGCTTGCGGGAGCTGCAGACCGACCTCGATGCCCTGCTCGAGCTCTGGAGGACGATCGAAAAGGCGAGCGATCAGGCCAAGTCGCCAGCTTTGATCTACCAGGAGCGCGATCTCGTCCTGCGCACCACCCGCGATTATTTCACCTCCGACATCGAGGAAGTGCTCATCGACGATGAGCCGACCTTCCGGCGCGTCAAGCGCTTCTTCGAAATACACATGCAGGACAGCGCCGGGCTGGTGAAGCACTACACCGGCCAGAAGCCGATCTTCTCCAAGTACAACCTTGAAGATCAGATCGAGCGCATCTACAAAAGGGTCGTGCAGCTCAAGGCAGGTGGATCGATTGCAATCGACCAGACGGAGGCCCTCACAGCCATCGACGTCAACTCGGCGCGCTCCGCGCGCTCGGCCAACAACGAGGACACTGTGGTGCGGACCAACCTGGAAGCAGCCGAGGAGATCGCGCGTCAGCTCCGCCTGCGCGACATCGGCGGTCTCATCGTGATCGATTTCATCGATATGGAGGCGACCCGCCACGCCCGGCAGGTGGAACGGGCGTTCGCATCGGCGATGGTTGGTGACAAGGCGCGCTACGACGCCACCCGGATCAGCAAGCTCGGCCTGATGGAGGTCTCACGGCAGCGGATGAAGCCGACCAAGAGCTCCTCGTCATTCGTCGACTGCCCTACCTGCGGCGGCGATGGCACGATCCGTTCTCCGGAGGCGGCGGCCCGATCGGCGTTCCGCAAGATCCAGTCGCGCGTGGTGCGGGGGGAATTCTCCCACGTCAAGGTTTACCTGCCGCACGAGGTCGGCCTCTACCTCCTGAACGAAAAGCGGGACGACGTTCACCGCCTCGAGACGCGCTACAAAGTCGGCGTCGAGGTGATCCTGCAGGACCACATGAAGCCGGATCAGTTCGAGATCGAAGAAGTGCGCCGCGAAGAGGAGGAGATCGCCCCGGTGGTCACCGCCGACCACGTCGACCAGGCGATCGCCGAGGGCGCGATCTCCCGCGACACCCGGCCGGTCGAATCCCCGAAACCGAAACGCGCTGCGGGCGAAGAATCGACCCCGCGCACCAAGCGAGTGCGCAAGCGCCGCCGGCGTCGCCGGCCAACGGAGGGAGAGACAGAGACGGCGGCGGCCACCGGCGAAGAGGCTGCAACCGCCGGCGAGCAGGCCGCCACATCCGGCGACCAGCCCTCCTCCCCCGCGAAAACGGACGAGAGCGTTCCGGTCTTCTCCGAAGGGCCGGACGGCGAGGCGGTGGTGGCGGCAGCCGACGGCGAGGTCGAGGCCACGTCCGACCCAGAGCAGCCGGCGCGGAAACGGCGGCGCCGGAGGCGGCGCAAGCCACGATCCGCCCGTTCCACTGCGAGCGGTGATCGATCGACGCGGCGGCGCCCTACCTCCCCGGATGCCGGAGCGGGCGACCCCGGCTTCACCACCCCGGCCGCCAAGCCACGATCACCCGGACCGCAGATCTCCTTCGCCGAACCGGTCTCCGCGCCTCCTGTGACGACGGACAGACCCCGCATCGTGGAGGCGAGAGAGACGCCGGACGAGCCTTCCGCGGGGGCTAACGGTGAAGAGAAGAAGCCTCGGCGGAGCTGGTGGCGCAGAGCCTTCAAGAGCTAGGAGCCTCTTACCGGTCGTCGGCCCCGGGCCGGCTGTCGATCCCGTAGTTCTGCAGAATGACCTGAAAGCCCGGATCGTCGTGCAGGGAGGCGAGATCGGGATCGACCCGTACCTGACGGAAGTCGTTGAACCCTCTCCACAGCGCCTCATCAACCCAGCGCAGTGCCTTGCGTCTCGACCCTCCCCGCGCATGGCGGTCGAAATCGATCGGCCGCCAGGGAAGCGTCTCCTGTCTCTCCGCCTGGAGCGCGTGGACGCAGGCAAGATGGCAGGCGGAGACGGCGCCGGAAGAATCGAAACGGACCGCCTCGCCGAGCGCCTCGATCGCACCCTCGAGGTCATCTCTCATCAGCGCCCGCACGCCGGCGCGCGCCAGCGGCGCGGCGCCCAGGTTCTGATCGATCGTGCGCGCCATGGCGCGGCCGTTCGCGTAGAGAGGCCCTCCCTGGTTGGCCGCCAGGTCGGTCAGGCGCCGCGCCTCCAGCCGTCTGCCCTCCTCGACCCTGTCGAGGATCTGGTCCAGCACGGCAGCGTGCTCCCCGGCACCGTGCAGGCCGTCGCGGTACTTCCTGAGATTGGTCCGATCGAGAGCGCTTTCGGGGAACTTTTCCCGCAGATAGAGGTACTCGAGATGACGCTTCGTCCCCTCCCGTTGGATCCGATCAAGATGGTGAACAGGGCGCTGAACCGCGAGCTGTAATCGTCGATCGATCCATGCAGTGATGCCTGGGCGCGATGGTAGAGCTCATGAACCAGAAGAGCGTCGAGGCCGGGCAAGCTGCCGGGCCCCCGTTGCTGGAAGAAAGTCAGATTGATGTAGACGTGGTCCGAAGCGCGCCCGTCCCAGTCGCCGCCGAGGTGGAAGAAGACCCGCAATGGCGGGATGGCCCGGCCGGCAGGTAGGGCGCCAGCGAGCGCTCCGCCCTCTCCGCCAGCTCTCCTTCCCGCGCCCGGATCGAGGCGACCATATCGCGCAGGACGTCCCAGAGGCCGACATCGAGACGTCCCAGGCTGCCGGCCCCCGGAAAAATCTCACCCCGGACCGTAGTGCGGATCGCTGTTTTCAGCGGCTCCTCCGGTGGAACGTCCTGTGCCGCGGCTATCGAAACAGCGAGCAGCAGAGCGATCAGCGAAACGACAGCGTGCCGGCGGCCCTCCAGCCGGGGCCGGGAGGACATCAGGCCGCGATGAGGCAGGAGAAGAACTCCTCGATGGCGTCGATGAACTGCGACACGGAGGTGAGGCTGTTGATGCGCTGGCGGAGGGAGCGGCCGTTCGGCAGCCCGTGGGTATACCAGCCGGTAAAGGTGCGGATCTTGTGCAGGGCGAAGCGCTCGTCCTCCCGCTCGCGCAGGAGCGAGAAGTGATACAGAATCAGGTCGCGTCGTTCTTGCAGCTCCGGCTGCCGCGCGTTGCGTCCCGCCCGCCGGTCGGCGATCTGGCGGAAGATCCAGGGGTTCTTGATCGCCCCCCGGCCGATCATCACGCCGTCGCAGCCGGTCCTCTCCCACAGACGAAGAGCATCCTCCGGAGTCTCGACGTCGCCGTTACCGCTGACCGGAATGGTGAGCGCCTCCTTGAGACGCCGGATGCGTGTCCAGTCGGCCTGGCCGCCGAACATCTGCCGGGCGGTTCTTGCATGCATCGCGACGGCCGCCATCCCCTCCCCCTCGCAGATCCGCCCAAGCTCCAGGTAGTTTTCGAGCCGGTCGTCGAGACCGAGGCGGAACTTGACCGTGACCGGAATGCTCACACGGCGCCGCACGGCGCGGATGATATCGCCGGCGAGGTCGAGATCGGCCATCAGGGCCGCTCCGGCGCATCCCTTGAGGACCTTGTTCGCAGGACACCCCATATTGATGTCGACGACATCGGCGCCGAGATCCTGCACGAACGCGGCCGCGTCCGCCATGCGGTCCGGCTGACTGCCATAGATCTGGATCGCCAGCGGCCGCTCCTCCTCGCAGAAATGCATCATGCTGCGGGTCCGGCGGCTCCCCCGGGTGAGCGCCTCGGAGGAGATGAACTCCATGGTGACCAGCCCGACCCCGCCAATCCGCTTCAATATAAGGCGGAAGTAGCGGTCAGTGATCCCCGCCATCGGGGCGAGGATCAGCGGCTGTTCCAGTTCAATCGATCCGATACGCATGATTCCAGGAGGTATTCTCGCACGTCCTTCGCGCGCTGTGGCCCAAAAACAGGCGCCCCTGCCGTTGCCGGCGGGGGCGCCTGTCACAGGCCCTGATTTCAGACGTCGTTTACTACGGCTGTGGCTCCTCGTCGCTCGGCGGAGGAGGCGCGGTGCTCTTGCAGAATTCCGCGCAGAACCTGGCGAGCTGGATTGGGGCATCGGAATTGTCCCCGAGGTCATCCTTGCAGCAGACCGTGCACTGGCCGTGGTTCTTCTCCATCAGGCACTCCATCGGCAGCTCGCCGCCCGTTTCAATTCCCGGCGAAGCCGTCAGGGAGAGACCGGCGGCGGCGGCCAACTGGGTCGCCACACCGCTGCTCACCTCGTTCGACGGGCTGGAAGGCGCGGCCACTTTCATGCCGAGGTCGGCAAGGATCCGGGCCGCTTCGGCCTCGGTGAGCCGGGCGCTCAGATCGGCCTTCAGATCGACGCCGGCGGAGCGCAGCGATGCGACCGCGGCCTGCTGGTTGCTCGCCGGCGTGCCGAGCGCCGCCGCCAGCTTGACGGCAAAAGCGCCGACCGTCTCCGCGTCATTCACCTTCTCAGATGCGGTGCCGGTCACCGCGATCACCGGAACGATCAACACGACGATAAACAGCAGTGCCAGCAAGCCCTTCTTCATGAGTCATTCCCCCTGTTAACTTCACTTCGCCACGAAAATCACTGCTTCTGAATCGTTCCTCATATCGGGGGGGGGGGGCGTTAAGACCAATAGTTGGTGAACGCGCGAATTATATTTGATAAACAGCCAAAATAAACGATAAAGTGGTCAACCCCTCAAGG
>CBDUYA010000154.1:0-7677 GCA_965371335.1 uncultured bacterium
GTCACGCCGTTCACCCGCTCCTTGCAGACGATGGTGCAGCGCCGGCCGGGAAGCTCCAGATCGAGGGTTCTTTCCTGGGGCAGAAGAAAGAAGGGAAGAGTCTCGCACCACTCGTGGTCGTCGATGAGGTTGCCGTTCATGTCGAGATCCCCCCCCGGTCCTTTCGAATCGAACCCTTCGAGTCGAGCCGGATCAGGGTCGGTGTCGTTGACGCGGAACCCGGGGTCAAGGTCATGGTTCGGGGGAGGCATCGACACGTCGGCGGCATCCTGAAAGGTCATGGTGTGACGCAGGCAGAAGTGGTGCCCCATCTCGTGCGCCCAGACCGATCCGAGTCCGATTACATCTCCATTGGCCGTGGTGAAGATACCGAACAGGCCGGCCGGCGTGTCCATGTTGACAAGGGGTGGGGAGTAAGGACCGTCCGGCCCGGGGGAGCACGACCAGCTGCCGAACTGGGTGACCAGCAGGGTGATCGCCTGGGGATCCTGGGAGGCGACCTGAGCCTGCCACGCCTGGCGCAGGGCCTTCAGGTCGAGACCGCCCGGAACAGAAGGGTCGCACCCGTTGACCACCTCAAAGATACTGCCCTCGACGAACGGCCGGACGTCCGGTCTGAATGAGATCTCCGCGTACTCCCACTGGCGGTTCATCTCCTCCACCGCGTTGTGCACCTTCATACGGTACTCGTTGAATGACGGGAAGCCGCAGTTCGACCCCGGCGCGCAGTAGGCGCGGACGATCAGGTCGTAGGTTTCCGCGGTGGCGTCCGTGCCGGCAGAGAGCGCGGCCATGGCTGCGATCAGGATCAGGGCGCAGCGGGCCGCGCGGTACATCGTCGCTGGCGATTGATTTCCGTTGCGGTTCGTCTCCATGGCATCTCCCCTCCGGTGCCGATGGTGCGTTTCGTTACTTTGCCTAAGTGACGGGGATGCCGAGTCCCCGCACCCGGTCGATCAATTCCCGGATAGGCATCGACTTCTCCCACGTTTCACATGCTCCGCGGCGGGCCGCTTCATCGCGCACCGCCGAAGTGCCATAGGCGGTGAACAGGACGACCTGCGACCCCGGCGCCGCCTCACGGATATGCGTAATCAGATCGAGGCCGTCGCGATCGCGCCGTCCCCGCAGGCTGAGATCGGTAATGACCAGATCGAATCGCCGTCCGCTGATCAACTGCTCCGCCTCCCGTGCGCTGAGAGCGGTGACGACGTCGACCTCGCCCGAGGCGAGAATCGGCCGCAGTCCCTGACCGACCGACGGTTCATCATCGACGATGAGCACCGTTTTGCGCGTCATGGTGGGCCTGTAGAGCAAGCGGCATACCGGCCTGGCGCTTCAGCGGGGCAATCCCGGCAAGTGGCGTGGGATCAACAAGCTGCGCCATTGGCACGGTGGGTGGCGGGGGCGGCGCGTGTGCCGAAACGGGGCCGCAGCATCGGCTCCGTTTAGAGACATGTGCCGGGTTGGTGCAGGGGAGTGCCGGCGGAGCGGCCTGTCGGGCGATCGTCCGTGGCGGTGGATGCTCAGCTTAGGGACGGATCGCTCAGCGGGATGCCGAACCTCCCGGCCTTGCGGTAGAGCGTGCCGCGCGAGATGCCGAGCGCCCTCGCCGAGGCGCGGATGTTGCCGCCGTGCGCCGCGAGCGTCTGTACGATCAGCCGGTGCTCCGCGTCCCGCAGCGTCGGCAGGGGAGCGCCATCGGTGCCGGGCGCTGCGGCCGGAGGGGGAGGGGCACCTGCGACGGCGAACGGGGGTAGGTGCTGCGGCCGGATCGGCTGGTCGGCGGGGCAGAGAATGGTGGCACGCTCCATGACGTTGCGCAGCTCGCGCACGTTGCCCGGCCAGTCGTACGCCGTCAGCCGGGAGGCGGTCGCGTCCGACAGCGCGCCTTCGCGTATTCCGGGACGGCCGAACTGGTGCAGAAAATAGAGGGCGAGCGGGACGATGTCGTCCCGCCGATCGCGTAGCGGCGGCAGGGTGATCGAGAAGACGTTGAGGCGGAACAGGAGGTCCTGGCGGAAGCGGCCGCTCTTCGCCTCGCTCTCCAGGTCGCGGTGAGTGGCGGCGATGACCCGCACGTCGACCTCGTTCTCGATCGTTCCGCCGACCCGGCGGAAGCGCCTGGCTTCCAGGACCTGGAGCAGCTTCGCCTGGATCGACGCGTCCATCTCGCCGATCTCGTCGAGCACCAGCGTGCCGCCGTCGGCCACCTCGAACAGCCCGAGCTTTTTCTCCACCGCGCCGGTGAAGGCCCCCTTCTCGTGGCCGAACAGCTCCGACTCGGTCAGCTCACGATTGAGGCCGGCGCAGTTCAGCTCGACCAGCGGCGCCGCGGCGCGCGGCGACAGCTCGTGGATGCGCCGGGCGAGCAGCCCCTTGCCGGTGCCGGTCTCGCCGAGGAGCAGAACGGTCGTGTCGCGCCCCGCCACCGTGCCGGCCAGCGCCGTGGCCTCCTTCATGGCGGCGCTGTCGCCCAGCAGCAGCGTCGCCGAGCGGGCGCTCAGCCGTTCGAGCGCGGAGCTGCGCCGCCGCAGTCGGCACGCCTCGAGCCCCTTGGCGACAATGGCGAGGAGGCGGGGCGGGTCGACCGGCTTCTGCAGGAAGTTGTCGGCGCCGAGGTGCATCGCCTCGACCGCCATCTCGATCGAGCCGGCCGCCGTGAAGACGATCACCGACATGTCGGGGCGCAGCTCCTTCAATTGCGGCAGCAGCTCAAGCCCGCTCTCCCGGCCGAGTCGCACGTCGAGCAGAACGACGTTGGCGGCGCGGCGGCGAACAGCCTCCAGCGCCCCGGCCGGGGAAGACGCCCCCTCCGTTTCGTATCCCTTATGATCGAGGAGGCCGGTCAATGCGCTCACCAGCGAAGCGTCGTCGTCGACGATCAGAACGCGGCGTGGCGCGGTCATATCAGATAGACTCCTGCGGGCCGCTGATCGGGAGATCGATGATGAACGCGGTGCCCCGCTTCATCCGGCTGTCGACCGAAATCCGTCCGTCGTGCTGCTCGACGACGCGCCGCACGATGGCAAGTCCGAGGCCGGTGCCGCTGCCGCCGGTGAAGAACGGCTCGAAGATGCGCGGCCTGACGTCGTCGGCGATGCCGGCGCCGTCGTCCTCGACGCGGAGCCGGAGTCCTGCGCCGGACGGCAGCTTCGATTGCTCCGCCTCGAGAGTGATCTTTTGCGCGCCGCCGGCGTGCTTAACGGCGTTGTCCATCAGGTTGACGATCACCTGAACGATGCGGGTGCGGTCCAGCCTGGCACCCGGCAGGCCGCGCGCCGCGATGACGTCGATGTCGAGCCTCGCGTCGGGGTGCTCGGTGCGGAAGATCTCGACCGCTTCCTGGAGCAGCGGTTTCGGTTCGGCCTCCACCAGCAGCAGCGTTGGCGGGCGGGAGAAGGCGAGGAGGTCTTCCATGAGGCGGCTCATCCGTGCCGTCTCCCGATCGAGCGTGGCGAGCTGCTCTTCACACCCCTTCGCGTCCTTCAGTCGATCGGCGAGCACGTACGACGCCGCCTGCAGCGCGAAGATCGGCTGGCGCACCTCGTGCGCGACACCGGCCACCAGCTCGCCGTAGGCGGCCATCCGCTCCGCTTCGCGCAGTGCTTCGATCCCTTCCTGCACGTGTCCCTCCAGCGTGCGGTTCGATTCCTCCAGCGCCTTCTTCGCGGCGGCCAGATCGTGGGTCCGCGCGGCGACCTGCGATTGAAGCTCTGCCTGGCGTGTCCGCAGGCGATGCACACGCATCCGGTAGAAACCGTTGCCGGCGCCGATCAGGCCGATGACGCAGAGCAGGTAAAACCAGGAGGTTTCATAGAAGTGGGGTAACAGCCGGAAGCGAAACGCCGAGCCGGTTTCGTTCCACACGCCGTCGTTGTTGCTCGCCGTCACCCGAAAGGTGTAGCGGCCCGACGGAATGTTGGTGTAGTAGGCGACCCGCCGCGTTCCGGCATCGACCCAGTCGTCGTCGTACCCTTCCAACTGATAACGGAACTTCACCTTGTCCGGCTCGAGGAAGCTCAAGCCGGTGTAGCGGAACTCGAGGTCGCCCCGGCCGGGTGAGAACTCCGTTTCTCCATCGGGAGCGGCCGACTCACGCCTCCAGGCGAGGCGGCCGTCGACCGCGCTCCGCTCGATCCAGACCGGGGGAGACAGGTCGTTCGCTGGCATTCCGCCCGGATCGACGACCGCCGCGCCGTTGGTCGTGGCGAACCACATCGTGCCGTCCCGGCTCCGCCAGGCGGCCGGCTGCGCGCCACCATTGCACTCCGCGCTGCGCATCCCGTCCTGTTTTCCGAACCGGGCGGGATTGAGGTTTTTCAGCCGGCCGTCCGCGAGGTCGTTCAGTTCTCCGATCCCCAGGTGAAAGACTCCTTCGTTGCCGCACATCCAGAGGCGCTCGCCGTCGTCCTCGAGGATCTGGTAGACCGTGGCGGACGGGAATCCGTCCTGCTCGGTGTACTTCGAGACCTCGCCGTCACGCAGACGAAGCAGGCCGTTAGCGTAGGTGCCGATCCAGATCGTCCCGTCGCGATCCTCGTGCAGCGCGATGACCATGCTGCCGGAGAGAACATCGCTCGTCTCAAAGGTCCGCAGCGCTCCGTCGTGCCAGCGGAGAACACCGGTGCGGATCGCGAACCAGAGATCGCCGTGGCGATCCTCGAGGATGGCGGAGACGACGTCGGTCTTCACCGGATGGTCGATGGTGACGAACGCGCCATCCTGGTAGAGCCCGACGCCGGCGCGGGTCCCGAACCAGAGCCGGCCCTGGCGATCTTCGAGGACGGGAAACACGACCGTTCCGGGAAGCCCGTCCTCCCTGGTGAACTGTTGGAACGCGCCGTCTGCAAATCGGAACAGCCCGTCAGCGGTGCCGATCCAGATGGCGCCGTCCCGGCCTTCCGCCACTGACAGGGCGTGTTCGGTCGCAATTCCATCCGCCCTGCCGTAGTGCCGCAGCTCTCCGTCCCGCAGGCGGTTCAGTCCGCCGCCGCTGGTGCCGATCCAGATATCGCCGGCACGATCCTCCATGATCGTGGTGACGAATTCGCCGACGAGCCCCTCCGCTGAGGAGAAGGTCGCGAACTTGCCATCCCGCAGGCGTGCGAGGCCGCCCCCGTTGGTGCCGATCCAGAGCCCTCCCTCGCGATCCTCGTAGAGTGTCTCGATCTGACTGGCCGCTGAGCCGCCGTGGGCCTCGAGAACCTCGAACTGTCCATCCCGGTAACGGGCCAGTCCGGCGATGAATCCGAGCCAGAGCGTCCCGGACCGATCCCGATGGAGCCAGGTGACCGTCCCCTCTGCCACGTCGGCCTCGATCGGCAGGTCCGACTCGCGGCCCGCCTGCAGAGTGCTCAGCACGCGCCGTCCGCCGACCAGCAAGGTGCCGTCCGGCTCGACCAGGCAGGCATCGGCACGCCTGGGGTCGGCGCGATTCGCCGCGAGGACATGTCTGACCAGTCGGCCCTCCCTGAGCTCGAGGGTGTCGCCATTGCGGCAGAACCAGATCGTCCCGTCCGCTGAACGCCGGATCGCCGCGACATCCTCGACCGGATTGCCGTCTGCATCTTCGTAAGGGGTGAACCGGCCATTGACGAGACGGGCGAGGGCGCCCTTGGTTCCGACCCACAACGCTCCGTCGGTGTCCTCGAGGACGGCCTGTACGACGGCGTGCGGCAAGCCGTCATCCTGCGTCAGGGAAGAAAAGGCGCCATCCCGGTAGACGGCCAGTCCGCCGTCGGTTGTCAGCCAGAGGGCGCCCGCACTGTCCTCGTACAGGGAGGTAATGCGATTGTTCGCCAGGCCGGGCGTCGTCCGGGTGCTGTAGATCTCGAAGCGAACACCGTCGAAGCGGGCCAGTCCCTGCTCGGTGGCGACCCAGAGATAGCCGTCGCGGGTCTGCAGAACCGCGTTGACCACCCCCATCGGCAGGCCGTCGTCGGTGGTCCAGACGTCATAAATGTATTGGCTCAGCCGGCGGCCGGGATCGAGGGCCAAGGCGTCGGCCGTCGCGCCGAGGTAGAGGACAGCCGGCAACAGAAACGACGCGAGTGCGCGGCTGCCGACAATTCGGGTCGTCCCGTCCAATGCCCCCCCCTGGCCTGTCTGGGTGAATCGCTGGCCCGAATCATACTACCCGCGCGCTTCTCTGTCGTGCAGGAATTGCGCGCCGTGCGTTGATCTCGCAGATCCTGCGGCGCGGGTTTGCCGCGATGAAGCCCGGAGATTCCACGCGCCCGCATCATGCGCCGCAGGCGCCCGGGGTTCGCGCCCCGATTCTGGGCCCGCTTGCCGCCGATCTGCCGAGAATGCGCGCTCGCGCGGCCGGCGCACCGATTTTGACCCCGTTCGGTGCAGATTTGGCTTAAAATGGGGCTACGCAGTCGCCGAAGATCACAAGTCAGCCCAGGAGGCTCACATGATGCCCTCGATCCCCAAGGCAACGCGCTGGGTTGCGCTCGGCGCGCTGGTCCTGCTCTACGCGCTCAGCGCCACGGCCCAGGAAGGCAACGGCCGTTACGAATCAATCTGCAGGGCGTTCTACCGGGTCGGTATCGATCCAGAGGCGGTCTACAGCGTCTCCAACCTCACCCTGAGAAGAGACAACATGAAGCTGCAGCTGAAGAGCGGCCTGGTGTTTCTTCTCAAGCCGCTCGAGGGTGAGGTGACCGGCGCGGTTTTCATCGGGTCGGGGCTGGCATCGATGAAGCCGGTGAATCGGTCGGGGCGCTACATGCTGTCGAAGTATTACGGCAAGGAGCAGCTGGCCGAGCCGTTCGACCAGCTCTTCATGCGCTTTTCCGATGGGGCCCACGAACGGATCAAGGAGCAGGGGAGATCGTATACGCCGGGCGAGGATGAGCTGAAGCAGGCGCGCGAGATCCTGAAGGAGAGAAGCAGCTGGCTGGACACCTCGCGCTCCTTCAATTTGGAGGATGCCTACCTGGAACGCCTCCTCTCTGACCTGCAGGGGGAGAACTTCTTCCTGGCAACGTTCCGTTCGGCTCAGCACGGCTGGCTGACCTACATACACGACCCGGGATCGATTCACGAGAACGGCCTGTTCGCCTATGGTTCGATGGGGACCAAGTCGCGCGCCTACCTGATCCCCTGGACGATCTGGCACACAACGGCCGACTACGGCCCCAAGGGGCACTATCTGAAGAACCCTGAACGGGACGGTCCCCGCCTGCTGCGCATCAAGCACAATGAGATGGAGATCGATCTTAAGGACACGCATTCCGTGCGCTGGAAGGCCCGTCTTCTGGTCGAGCCGCTGGTCTCCAACATGAAGACCCTGACTTTTGACCTGGCGAACAACGCCGACTACTACAGTCGTTGGTACGATAAATCGTTCAACCCGGTGGAGGTCGAGTCGGTCACCGATGTCTCCGGCCATACGATCGACTACACGCATCGCAAGGATCAACTGATGGTCTACCTGCCCCGTCTGACCGAGGCGGGGACGCCGATCACCCTCGAGGTGCGCGGCCGGGCCGAGGTCATTTACCAGCTGACCGCCGAGTCGTTCGGCTTCATACAGGTCCCCTGGTACCCACAGTACGGCTACCTGGGCGGCCGTGCGTCGTTCGACTGGACCATTCGCGTGCCGCGGCCCTTCCTGGTGACCGGCTCGGGGACCGTGGTGAAGGAATACGAGGACAAGGAGCGCCG
>CBDUYA010000155.1:0-7672 GCA_965371335.1 uncultured bacterium
CTGACCGACGTCGCCAACTTCGCCCAGATCTGGGGCGAGCAGTACAACCGGCAGACGACCGACCTCCTCGCCGTTCAGGAGGAGATCGCCCGCGATATCGCCCGCGGGCTGCGGCTGCGCCTCACCGGCGAGGAGAAAGGCGCGCTCGCCCACAGTCCGACCCGGAACCTCGAGGCGTATCAGCACTATCTCAAAGGCCGCTTCCACCTCAACAAGCGCAGCGCAGAGGGGTTCGAGAGGGGCCTGGAGTTCTTCCGGCGCGCCCTCGCCGAGGACCCCAAGTTCGCGCTGGCGCACGCCAGCGTTGCTGACACTTACGTGCTGACCGGGTGGTACAACCTGGGCTCCCCATCGGAGTCGATGCCAAAGGCGAAGGCGGCGGCGCAGCGCGCCCTCGCGATCGATGACACCCTGGCCGAGGCGCACACCGCACTGGCGGCGGTCCTCATGTTGTACGACCGGGACTGGGCCGGTGCGGAGCGGGAGTTTTGGCGGGCGATCGAGCTGAACCCCGACTACCCGACCGCACACCAGTGGTACGCGTTGATGCTCGCTTCCCAGCGGCGTCACGACGAAGCGCTGACCCAGGCAAAGAGGGCCCTGGCGCTCGATCCCCTCTCACTCATCATTAACGTCAACCTCGGCCTGGTACATAACTACGGGAGGGAATTTGATCGGGCGATTGACGCGTTTGAAACCGCAATCGAGCTCGACCCGGGGTTTCAGGTCAGCTATTCCTTCCTCGGCCAGACCTATCTCGCTCTCGGCCAGCATGATGACGCGATCGCCGCCTTCACGAAACTCAGCGACCTGACCTCATGGTCGCGCACCAAGAAAGCCGCCCTGGCAGACGCCTACGGGCGGACCGGCCGCAGAACGGAGGCTGAGACATTGCTCGCGGAGCTCGAGCAGATAGCGAAGACGACCTATGTCCCGGCGGCGGAGTTGGCGCGCATCCATCTGGCGCTTGGCGATGTCGATCGCGCCCTCGATCTGCTGGAACAGGCGCTCGCTGAACGCTCCCCTGATATGAGAGATCTGAACGCACCCCTCTGGGATGCCCTCCGCGATCATCCCCGCTTCGGGGAGATCGTGCGGCAGGCCGGACTTCCCCCATAGCTGCACGGCCTGCGCACCTTTCCCCTCTCCCACGCCATAATCCGCAATCCTTCTCCGACAAAGAGAGATCGGGTCGGGGAGGAGGAGCGGCGGTGCGCTTTACAACGCGCGGATCTTCCTTTTCATGACGACGAGATTGAGGGCGATGGAGAGCTTGCGCACGATGCAGCGGAACTCATCGGTCGCTCCCTCGATCTCTTCCCGGTCGCCGCTGTCACCGTAGAAAATGGCGACCAGGCGGTCCTCCAGGTGGACCGGCATCACGATCACCTCGTTCGGACGGCTCATTTCCAGCGCGTTATAGAAACTCTGGTAACCGACCTCTTCAGGCAGCGGCCCCCGGTAGGCTCCTTCGTCCAGGAAGAGGTGAAAAACCGGCTCTCTGGTGATCGTCATTTTCACTTTCGCCGCCTTGTCCTGATTGAGGGTGAGACCGCGCGAACCCCACAGCACCGCGGTCATCCCCTTGACGTTGAACAGGACGCAGCGCTCGATCTTGCGGACGGTCTGGTCGAGCACGATCTTGGCGATCGTTTCGACGTCGTCAGCCGCGCAGAACAGGTCGGCGATCCGATCCTCGGAGTTGCGGGGCACCTCGTCGCGCATCGCCGACCAGTTGATCGGCGCCGCCTTCTGCAGCTCGGCGTCCTCCTCCTTGGCCATCTCGGCGGGCGCCGGCCGAGCGGCCGCCGGAGCGGTTCGGGGCGCAGCGGCCGGTCCAGCGGCGCTGGCGGCGGTCGGGGGTGCAGCGGCAGGGGCGACACCCCGCGCACGAGCGGCCGCAGCCGCCGGTGCCCGCGGCTCTTTATTCTCCTCGTTCTCTTCATGCCCGGCGTTGGCCTCGGACAGCGGCAAGAGACCGGGGCCACGCGCCGCCATCGCGGCGGAAATCGCCGGAGCACCCTGCTCGCCGGGAGGCGCGAAGCCCTGCAGGGTGTCACCGGAGGGGCTGACCGTCATGGTCGGCCGCGCCGCGTCATCCGGCTTCGTCTGCGGGAGGCCGTCGTTATCGCGGTCCAGGTCCCGGCAGACGGCAATGTAACGCTGCCGCCGGGGAATGTCGTAGTACCGCTCCATCGCCTGCAGAATCCGCACTTCGGGAGCAACCCAGGGATCGATCCGGCATCCCGACGCAAAGGCGACCTCGTCCAGGGTCGGCAGGTCGGTCGGATCGATCATCGCGACCGAAAGGGCCTTCCCGTGCTTCTCGAACGGGATGGCGTGGACCTTCTCGACGGTGCGGGGGGGGAGCTTCTGGATGACCGAGCGGGGGATCTCGCTGAATCGGTCGACACTGGCGTACGGCACCTTGAATGAATCGGACAGCACGCGGCCGAGCTGCTCTTCGTCGACGAACCCCTGCTCGATCAGGCAGGTGCCGAGATGCCCCCCGTAGATCAACTGGGCGTGGAGCGCCTGCTCCAGCTGCGCCTGCGTGATCAGTCCTTCTTGAATGAAGATCTCGCCCAGTCTCATCGCTCTCACCGCCGGGGCGGAGCCCCACAGATCAACACTTGCAATATGGGCACGCAAAGCTCAGGAGTCAAAGCTCAGAAGGCCAGAGGAGGGTTGCAAATCTGTAACCGGCGTCCCGGCGGACCGGGCGCCTAGAAATCGAACTGGAACCCGACCTGGAACCGCCGGCCGAATCTTCGCTCCGCATCGAGCTGCAGAGGAGTGGCTACGACCGCCGCGTTCCCCACGGCCCTATCTCCGCCCTTGTTCGGCTCGAAGGTCCGAATCCGCAGGTCGTCGCTGTTCAGCAGGTTGAACACTTCGATGAACAGGGCCGCGGAGACCTTTCCCATGACGAAGCTCCTCTTGACCCGCAAATTCAGATCGAGCACGGCGTGGTTTCTTTCGGTGTTCCGGTTCAGGGGAACGAAGCGCCGGGTTCCCCCCTCGTCAGAAGTGAACCCGAAGGTGGTTCTAAGCTGCTGGTAGTTGAAGTTGTCGAGCGCGAAGAAGCGGGACACCACGGAAAACGGCAGCCCGGATGACCACGATGCGGCCACCCCGAGCTGCCAGTCGGCCGGGAGGAAGGTCGTCGCATTCAGCTTGACGACATGGCGCTGGTCGAAATCGAGCGGGCCGAACTCCGATTCGACGGTCGAAGGATCGTTGCCGAGGCGCGACTGGAAATCCTCCGCGTCGCCCCGCGCGCGTGAATAAGTGTACGACATCTGCATCTGCCATCTCCGTGACAGCCGCCTGACGACCTCGAACTCCAGCGCCTTGTAGCGCGCCTGGTTGAAGTTGCCGACCCGGAGAACTTCGTTGAAGAAGAAGTTATTGCCGTAGAGATCGGGCCGGCCGTCCGGCGCGCGAATGCTCGGCAAGTTGTCGTTCTGGCCCGACAGAAGACGCCCTATTTGATCGACCGGTTCACCCGTCACGGGGTTGAAGCGGATCTCGTGGTTGATGTCGATATCCTGCAGTTGCTGACGGAAGTGGCGGTCGATGAAGCGAACCGAGAACAACATCTCCGGCGCGATCTCCCTCTCGAACCCGACCGTCAGTTCGTCGCTGAACGGGGTCGCCAGATTGCGATCGATCTGCGTGATCGACGGCGGCGCCTTGGCGATGAGCGGCCCGACGTTGTGGTTGGTCACGAAGCCGGTCAAAACCACCCCCCGCCCCGGCACCCGCTCGTTCACCGGATCGAGCCCGTCCGCGTCCTGCAGGTAGTAGCTTGACACCCGCTCGGCATTGTTCTCACCCACGACGGTGCCGAGGAAGAGCTTGTCGTAGTAGCGCCCCCAGGTTGCGAAGAGCTTCGTCTTTCCGTTCGACCAGGGATCCCACGAGACGGAGAGGCGTGGAGCGAGATTGTTATTGGTGATGGCGATCGGCTCGGGCCGCTGGAAGGCGAGGCCAAGCTCCGTCAGGCGCTGCTCGTTGAGCTCCCCATTGACGATGATGTCAGGAAAGAGCGAGGCGAACTGATCCAGGGTGAACCCGAGGGTGCTGCGGTGACGCGTCAGGCGCGCCAGCGCGGCGAGCTTGAGCGGATCGGCCAGGAAGGCGACCGCGCCGGCAATATCCCCGTTGGGGGCGCCGGCAAAGATCGGGTCGGACCGGATCCCCCTGCTCTCGATGCCGTCGCCATTCCCGAGCGACAGGTCCTTTCCCCCTTGCTCGACCCCGATGAAGGCGAGCATGCGATCCTGGCCGGCCGCTTCGATCCGGGGATCGAACAACGTGAAGCCGGTGGTCTCGGCCACCTCGCGATCGAAGCGGAGCCCGAGCCCGAAGCTCAGATTTGGGCGCGGCTTGTAGGTATCCTGGACGTAAAGTCCGCCGGTCCGGCCGGACGCCGCGGCGTGGAGTATCCGCTCCGTCGGCTGCTGGGCCACCAGGGTGGGCGGCTGCCCCCCTGAGCAAACTTCCCCCCCCTGCTCATTAGTCACGCATGGCGGAGGGACCGCGTCACGCTGCAGCAGAATATCCCGGACGTTGGTTCCCCGCTCGAACTCCTCACGCTCGAGAACGAAACCCATCTTGAGATCGTGCGACCCCCTGAAGTCGGGCACGAAGACGCTCAGATCCTGGCGCAGTGTCAGCCGCTCGCGGCTGTCGCTGTAATCCTCGAAGTAGGGGCCGGAGACGATGCCGCGGCTCTCGTGGTCCGTGTAGTCGCGGTCCTCGGGCTCCGGCACGAGCCGCCGGAATGGATACAGGCTCTTGGGGAAAGGTCGATCGTCGAGCAGGTGATTCCCGTTGCGATCCTCGATGCCGAGATCGAGCCTCCCGTCTCCGTCGATGTCCTCGCCGCCGTCGAGGCGACCGTTGCCGTTGAAGTCTTCGTTGAATTCGTCGAGGAACCCGTCGCAGTCGATGTCCTCCCTGAACACCCCTTCGCACCTCAGGTGAGGCGTCAGCCGGCCGTCTCCGTCCGCATCCTCGCTGATCTCGATGGTGGCGAAGGGGTTGTCCGGGTCGGTAATCACGAAGAAATCGATTATCCCGTTGGCCTTGAAGGTGTCCTCGAACACGTCGAAGTTGCCATCCTTGTCCCAATCCTCGCCCGCGTCCCGCTCGAACGCCTCAAACCGCCCGTTGCGGTTCCGATCGAGGTAGAGAAGGCCGTTGCCGTTGAGATCGGCGCGGAGGTTGGGGATGAGGTCCGGCTTGCTGGAGAACTGCGCGACGGTCGTCTCCAGCGCGACCGTTGAACTGAGGACCGAGACCCCTTTCAGCGACAGGAGAAGCCCGCCCTGCTCCAGGGTGAAGCCGCTCTCCTCACGGGTGAAGCTGTTCACACCCTCGTTCAGAAACTCCTGCGGATCGTGATTCAGCGAGAAGGCGAGCCGGTGGGACGGGCTCGCCTGCCAGGTGAGCTTGGCGAAGTTGCGCTGTTCTCTCGTGGTGGTGACGAAGGCGTTAGTGAGGGTATTCGTCGGGGTTTCGATCTGGATGTACTCGAGCGCGATGAAAAACCAGGCGCGATCCCTGACGATCGGCCCGCCGATCGCCAGGAACGGCAGGAAATCGTTGAACTCAAGATCCCGCAGTCCCGACTCGCCGAGGCCGCCACGCAGCAGCGGATCGACGGAGCCCGCCCCATCGCCGTCGAGAGCCGATCCCCGCCAGAAGAACTTGAAGGTCCCCTGGAAGTCGTTCCCTCCCGATTTGGTGATGATGTTGGCGAAGCCTCCCTGAGCGCGGCCGAACTCCGCCGTGGCGCCGGTCGTCTTGACCTCGATCTCCTGGATCGATTCGATGTTGAGCTGCGCGCCCAGCTTGCCGCTGAGCGGATCGGTGGTGGAGATACCGTCGACCAGGCTGACGACGTTGGTCTCGCGTGCGCCGTGGATGTTCGGGTTGCCGTCCCCATCGATGTCGCTCACGCCCGGCGCCAGCTTGAGGATGTCCTGGTAGTTGCGACCCAGGATCGGCAGCGATTCGACGAACTCGGACGAGAACCGCGTCTCGGTCGTCGTGCTCTCCAGGTTGACGATCTGGGGGCGGGCGCTGACCCGGATGCGCTCGGTCAGCTCCTCGGCCGGCTGCATGACGATGTTGAGCGGGGTCACGCGCCCCGCCCGCACCTCGACATCGTCTAACAGGACCGGGGCGAGTCCCGGAAAGGAGACCTCGATCGCGTAATGCGATCCAATGATCAGCGAGGAGAATCGGAAGGTCCCGGCGCCGTCGGTCACCGCTCCCCGGGCCGTGGCCCCGCTCGCCGGCTCCGAGAGCGCCACCACCACGCCGGCGAGGGGCACGCCGTCCCGACCGATGACCCGTCCGGTGATCGCGCCGGTCGTCTGCGCCGGCAGGTCGCCGAACGCGACGAGGCACAGCGCGATCGCCGCGCTCCGGCACAAGAGGGCCCGAAGATGCATGACCGTCCCTGTTCCTTTATCCCCCCTTGTCGAAATGCCTCCGGCCTCAGCGACGACAAGTCCCTCCGCGCGCAGCCATCGCTCCGATGCCTGCCGGGAGCCCGGCGGGATTCCTCCGATTCCGTTTCTTCCCTTCCTGGAAGGCAATAGGCGGCGATTCGCCCACTCGACCAGCGATGCTATTTTAACATAACGGCCCCGTCGGGATCCCGCATCGCCTTTTCTCACCGGACGCTCTTCCGGAGGGAGCTCCGGATCAACCGATCTGCTGCAGGGCGATACTGACGGTGCGGCGCTCGCCTTCGCGCAGGATCTCCACCTCGACCTCGTCGCCGACCGCGTGCGGGTCGAGGATGCGGTAGAGATCATCGAGGTTCTCGACCGCCTCACCGTCGATCCCGACGATGACGTCGCCGATTTCAAACCGGCCCGGACGAAGCTGGCGCATGCCCTGCAGGCCGGCGCGCGCGGCCGCGCTCCCCCGCTCGACCCGCATCAGAACCACGCCGGTGATCCCCCAGCGGGCCGCCTGCCGGTCGGAGAGAGGCTGCACACCGAACCCCGGCTTGATCACCTTGCCGAAGTCGATCAACTGGGGAACAACCCGGCTGACGATATCGACCGGTACGGCAAAACCGACCCCGGCGTAGGCGCCACTCGGGCTCAGGATCTGGGTGTTCACGCCGATCAGCCGTCCCGAGCTGTCGAGCAGGGGGCCCCCCGAGTTGCCCGGATTGATCGCCGCATCGGTCTGGATGACACCATCGATGCTGCGGTCGGTCATCGAGCTGATGGTCCGGCCGATGGCGCTCACCACCCCCGTGGTCAGGGTCTGATCGAGGCCGAAGGGGTTGCCGATCGCCAGGACCTTCTGGCCGACCAGAAGCGTGCTCGATCGTCCGACGCGGACCGGCTCCAGCTTGTCGGGCTGCGCCTCAATCTTCAGCACGGCGAGATCATGATCGGGATCGATGCCGGCCACCCGCGCTTCGTACTCGCTCTGGTCCGCCATCACCACCTCGATGCGGCTCGCGTCGGCGATGACGTGGAAGTTGGTGACGATGTAGCCGCGACTGTCCCAAATAAAACCGGATCCAGAACCCCGCGGCACCTCGAACAGATTGAGCGACCAGTAGTCCCGCCGCAGGGCGCTGGTGGTGATGAACACCACCGATCGGGAGGCCTGCTCAAACACCCCGATGGTG
>CBDUYA010000156.1:0-7667 GCA_965371335.1 uncultured bacterium
CCTGCCAGGTTTACCGCCGCAGGGAGAAACTTCCGCGCCCTGCGGACCGCCGCGCGAACTTCTCCTTTAGCGGCCCCCGCCGCCCCGTCGCTGGAGAGCGTAACCGATTATAAATACGACACTTCCGACGAGAAGCCAAGTAAGTTCGGCGTTCATGTTCTGCTCGCCGAAACCGTACACGATGAGCGCCACACCGAGCGTCAGCATGCCGACAACCTGCAGCGCCTTGCCGATAATGAAGCCCATGGGAGTCCTCACTATACATTACGGATGACGCTGTTCCCGGGCCGGCGGTTCCGGTACCATCACCCGACGCGCTGCACACGGAGACTCGGCATGAGCGGAACGCCAACCGGCCTGCGGGTCGCCATTATCGGGGGTGGACCGGCCGGGGCGCACTGCGCCGCCCGTCTGGCCTCCGGCGGAGCCGCGGTCACGTTGTTCGAGCCGCGCTCTTCATTCGAGAAACCGTGCGGCGGCGGTATCCCCGCCCGCGGCCTAGAAATCTACCCCTTCCTCGACCATCCGGCCCTGCCGGCCAGGCGCGTGTCGCGCTGTCTCATCGTGTCGCCCTCAGGCCGCCGGGCAACGATCCCGCTGGCGGAGCCGTTCTACGTGGTCAGCCGCGCCGACCTGCACACTTTCATGCTGGACCGCGCCGCGCACAGCGGCGTGCGGCTCATCCGCCAACGGGTCGTCTCATTCCGGCGGGAGTCCCCGGCGGATCGGTGGCAACTACGCACCGGTGCCGAGGGGACGGCGTCCCCGCAGGAACAGGGACCCTACGATTTTCTCGTCGCCGCCGACGGCGCGGCCGGCGCTTCCCGGCGCCGCCTGACCGGCGCGCTCCCTCCCGCCGCTTTGTCGCAGGGTCTCGGCTATTACCTCCCGGGAATCGTCGAGGACCGGATCACGCTCCGGTATTACGAGGGCCTCAACGGGTATCTCTGGGTCTTTCCACGGCTCGACCACTCATCTGTCGGCATCTGCGGTCCGCTCGGCGCCCGGCCGGCGGCCGACCTGTGGGCTCTGCTCGATCGCTTTATGACCGATCGCTACGGT
Source organism: uncultured bacterium (assembly GCA_965371335.1). Lineage (GTDB taxonomy): Bacteria > Acidobacteriota > Polarisedimenticolia > Gp22-AA2 > Gp22-AA2 > CBDUYA01. The sequence continues at coordinate 1,063 of CBDUYA010000156.1, forward strand.
GCGCCTCTGCTGCAGCGCGCCCGCCGCTACGCCGCCCTGATTCCGGCCGCGGTGTCCGCACCGGGCGGCAGCACGGTCCAGGGAGAGGGATGGGCGCTGGTCGGCGACACCGGGCGCTTCGTCGACCCCCTGACACGGGAGGGAATCTTCCATGCCATGCAGGCGGCCGATCTTCTCGCTGCGGCGCTGCTCGCCGATCGGCCCGTCGACTACGCCGCGTCCTGGGCCGCGGCGGGCGGCGAAGAACTCGCCTGGGCCGCCCGGCGATCCAGGAGATTCTTCGACCCGCGCTTCATCGAGACAATGGTCGGCCTGTGCGCCGCCAGCCCCACTGTGGCGCGGGTGATGTCGGATCTGATCGCGGGCCGGCAACCGTATCGCACGCTGAAGAAAAAGCTGCTCCTCAACGTACCGGCCGTGGCCTGGGAGGTGGCGAAGCGACGCCTCACCCGGCGCCGCCGATCGCCCCGCCGGCGGGCGGGATCCTCTCCGGTCAGACTCTCTCGTGGCAGTTGAAACACTGATCGTTGAGCGGGTGGTTCGGATCGCGGGCGTTCCTCGCCCCGGGGCCGTGGCAGGACAGGCAGTTCTCCGGGGTCACCGCGCCGCGGTGGTCCCGATCGAACGGCAGCGGCGGGGGCTGGCGGCGCACGGTGTAGGAGACCAGCCCGCCCGCCACCACGACAATCAGTGCGAGGAAAATGAGCATGCGGGGATTGATGCGGCCGGTCATGCCCTGGTCGATCATTTATGAACGGAGGGTCTGGCGGAGCGGCGCGGCCTGACGTTGGTGGAGATCTTCTCGGTGGCAAGAACTCTCCCCTGCAGGAACGCGTCCTCGGAGATCGACACGACGGCCGCCCGGATATCCCCCCGCATTCTGCCGTTGGCGCGCAGCTCGAATCGTCGCGCCACCACCACGGAACCGACCACTTCACCGCCGATCGAGAGGTTCTCCGCGGTGATATCCCCCTGGATCGAGCCGCGCGGCTCAATCACCACCAGGCCGGAACTCGAGACGTTGCCTTCGATGCGGCCGCGCACGCAGACATCTTCATCGGCAACGATCTGTCCGACCAGCGTGATTCCACCATCGACGACCGTGACACCGCGTCCCGCAGGAGGCGTTTTCGGCAGGCGCTGTCGGTTTTTCAACAGGGGCATATGTCCTTACCGGCGGTCAGGCCGACGACGACCGGCCCGGATGATAGCAGCGGCGCCGACCCGGAATCAACGCTCACCCCGTTTCGCCTCCGCCGCGGGGCGTCGATCGCCCCTTCTCCCCGACCGGTCCCCAGCCACCACGCGTCAGATCACCGAGGTCCTCGAGCAGACCTTGGGCCGCCTCCGCCGGCAAGGTCACATCAAGAACGACCGCATCACCATCTTCTTCATAGGCGGCGCGCGCCACCGTTCCGCCATGTCGCGCGATGAGGTGCCGCGCCCCGCCGTCCCCGCTCACGGGACCGCGCAGCCTGAGACCGGTCGAGCGCACCAGCGCCTGGCGTCTGCTTCCCGCAATCGCCCCGCGCGCCGCCTCGCGATAGGCGCGGACCAGCCCCCCCCGGCCGAGCTTGATCCCGCCGAAATAGCGAATCACCACGACCAGAACGTTGACCAGATCGGCCGTGTCGATCGCCTGCCGAATCGGCGCCCCGGCCGTGCCGGCCGGCTCTCCGGCATCACTGCATCGTTCCAGGTCGTGCGGCTCGGCGGCAATCCGGTAACTCCAGCAATGGTGCGTCGCATCACCGTACTCGCGCTGCAGATCGCCCAGACGCTGCTTCACCTGCCGCACGTCCGACACCGGCCAGATCGAGGCGATGAAGCGCGATCCCCTGACCCGCGTCTCGCACTGATATGGGGACGCCACCGTCTTCAGCGAGCTGGTCAGGAAAACACCTCTCATGTCCGATTCTACGCCGCGCCATTTGCTGAAGAGAGCGCGCGTCTGCTCCTCGCTCCGGCCGGCGGGTCGAGCTTGCGCCGGGGACCCCGACCGCATACACTACCTCGATTCCATCGTGCCGACGTAGCTCAGTGGTAGAGCAACTGATTCGTGAGCGGTCCCGCCGATTCCCCTCAAATCTCTGGCAGTCAGCAAGTTTCAGCGAATGAGCTAGATGCACAAATGCACTGGGTGCGCCCAATGCGTGAGAAATGCCCGATGCAAGCGCTGCATGGCAGTAATGTGGCAGTAAGCAAAGCCCCTGCCCGAGGGCGTTTCAGCAGGGCGTCGAAATCCTCGTGAGAACACATCCCAGAAGCGTCTAGGATCCACGCTGAGGGCCCGCTTGACTCCCGCGTTGAATTCCAGAAACACGTTCCTCTTGTTCAACATCGGGATCGGTTCGCGGACGTGTGCGGGGAACTTCACCCATCCCGCTGCGATGGCGTCCTTGTGGGACTGCTGGCAGCGGCGAGGCGTATCGCCTATGGATACGCCGGCACGATCTCCCAAACGTCGACGGTGCCGCTCGTCTCATTCGCCACCAGCAAGAGCGCTCGCCCTGTAGGACTCGCCTCCGCCGCGACGAACGCCAGGCCCTCCGGCCCGATGCCGCCGGCCTCCGCATCGTCCGCCGGAAGGGCGAAATCGCGACTCGTGAAGTAGCCCGCGGGTACGGAGTTCTCGGGATCGCCCACCGCGAAGACCGCAACGCCGCTCACGCGCTCCAGCCCGACGAAGGCGTACTTGCGGCGGCTGACGATGCCGACGACGATGCCCTCGGGCTCGGGGCCCTTGTCGTCACTGCGGCCGTCGAAGCTGGCGTTGCTGTCGGAGTCGGAGTTGAAGTCGTTCGGAAGCGCTGCCGCCGTCATCTGCTCCAGCGCGTCGGCCGAGTCCCATACCGGAGCGGATGGGTCGCGGGGGTCGAAGATCGAGATCGATCGGGTGCCGAATGCGAACAATGCCTCGAATTTGCCGTCCTCGTCCAGGTCGCCACGCGTTGTCGTGACCTTGAGCCGACCGAGCTTGGTGTTGTTTTTCAGGTCGTTCGTGAGCGGTGACTCCAGGGCGAGGTCACCGACCCGCGCGACCTCGTCGAAGCCGCTGTAGCGCCGGGCATCGCCCTCATTGGCAGTCACGAGCAGCCTTTGTCCGCGCACCTCCAGAAACGCGGCGCCGTCCGGCTGGTAGAACCCCGAAACCGGCCAACTTGCGATGGCGATGCCCGAGTCCTGGTCCGAAGGATCCAGACCGCCACCGGCGACCGAGTGGTCGCGCACGCCGAGACCGCGCACCTCCACGAAGGTCCGCGTTCCGAGATCGAGCTTGGCGATGGCGTTGTTTTCTTGGAGTATGACCCACGCCACGTCGCCGGACGGCTCTATGAGGACGTGCTCCGGCTCGTAGTCCAGCGTCGGGTCGCTCGCGTTCGGACCGATCGTGCGAACGTCCCCCGAAGACGGCACGCCGGCGAAACCGGCGGTGGTCGTGCCCGAGACAAGAAACCCCGCGCCGATATCCACCAGGGTGACGGTTCCCTCCGGGTCCACAAGGTAGCTGTCCGATGGCTCCCCTTCGTTGGCGACGAGGATAAGGGATCCGTCCGGGGAGAAGGTCAGCATATCGGGCAGCGCTCCCACGGCGACGGTGTCCACCACGTCGCCATTCAGATTCAGCAGTTGAATCCAGCCGGGTTGCTGCAACGTGGCGTTGCGAATGGAGATGGCGATCCCGCGTCCCAGCGGGTCGATGGCGACACTGGTCGGTCCGGCCGTCGGTTGCCCCTCCACGACGGAAACATCGACTCGCTTCACACGAACCGGGTTCGCGGGATCGTCGAAGCTCACGATGTCGATGGCCCGCTCGGCACCGTTGGCGATCCACGCGTGGAGATGTCTCACGCCGTCGTCGTAACTCCGCACTTGCACGCTCTCGGCGCCACCGGTGGCAAACGCCGCCCCGGACCGGTACTCCCCGATCCGTGTCGCCTCGAGGTCGCGAGTGAGCTGATCCGGAACGCAGACGTTCTTGATCACGGGGATCTCGTCTCCGCGCGAGTCGAAGCCCGCGGTGCCCTCCCCGGCGGCGAAGATCGCCGTGATGAAGAAGTAGCTGTCGGCTACCGCATCGACAGGGAGGATCGCGCGCCGCCGTCCTGGCGACGGCACCGACGTGGCGATTGCGCAGATGTTCAGCCCCGCGACGTCGTGGTCGTAGTGCGAGTCGATGTTGCCGCGATAGAGGTTGAAGCCCACCGCTGCAGAGATATCCTCGAATTCGAAGACGAGACCCCCGTCCGCATCGAGACCGATCTCCAGCGGAACGGCCGCACCGGCTGCCGAGACCTCACCGAGCGTCTCCGAGGAATCACCGAGTGCGGGGAGCGGTGACAGCAGGAGAAGGAGCGCTCCGATCGACGATAGGCGAACGACGGCTCGATCCGTATCGAGCACTCGCCGCGGAGGCCCCATTATCCAGCACTTCCCATTGGACCCGCGCCCGGATCCATCAGTGGACCCATTGTCGCGCAATTATACCTTTCCCTACCAGAAACTGTAGAACCGATGACGCGTTCGACTTGACCACGTTTGCCACGTCAGCGTCGTGAGCCTCCAGGCTCCGGAGGAATCGTCGAGGTCGAGCAGTGCCTCGGGCCTGGCATCGTAACGCACCGTCCCTTCGTCGAGGGTAACCCGCAGGCGATCCCCCCCACCCTTCAGCCGTTGGCGCTCTCGGGCCCGGTCGCCTTCATCAAAGAGGGCACCGTCTCCATAGATGTCTCCATGAACAGCGACGACTCCAGGTAAACCCTAATATATAGGGGGCGTTGCCACATTGCCACAATCGCCACGACAGTGGCAGTGCGTCTGCTGAACTCGCCTCTTCGCAACCCCGGTAGTCGCCCCGGCAGCTCGCTACGAGAGACTTCGGGCCGGGCACGGTTAGACAAGATCTCATTTCGTTGGGCACCATGCGCCGCTGGGCGATGGGGAAGGGCCTGGTCAGCGAGAACCCCGCTGACTCGCTCCGAGTCAAGCGTCCCCCTGACCCCCATCACCGTGACGTCTTCCTGACAGACGAACAAGTCCAAAGGTTCCTAGAATCTGCCCTCGCGACACACGTCGGCTTGCTGCTTGGCTCGTTGAAACCGGGATGCGCCTCGGTGACCTTTGCAGCTGCGCTGGCAGGATCTCGGCCTCGGACGGGGTGGGTCTACGTCCATCCCGGTAAGACCGGAAGGCCACACCGCATCCCTTACACGGCTAAACTGCGAGAAATCGCTGGGTCTGCTCCCCGCCACCGGCGGTCGGAATTGGTGTCTTGCGACGCCTCCGGAGGCCCTCTCCGAAATTACGAGGCCTCAAAGCAGCTCAAAGCGGCTATGATATGCTCCGGAATTACGGATGCGTCAGCCCACACGCTACGTCACACCTTCGCGTCTAGGCTGGCAGCAGGAGGGGTCCCTCTGCAGGCTATAGCCGATCTTCTGGGCCAAGACATGGCCGCGACTACGCCCGGTTAAACATGCACCTGCAGCCAGAGGCCCTTAGGAGGGCCATGGAGACCCTCCAGACGCTGCTACATGGCAGTGAGATGGCAGTAAAACCGCTAGTGCTTCGTAAGTCGTTGATGCCGACGTAGCTCAGTGGTAGAGCAACTGATTCGTAATCAGTAGGTCGCCGGTTCAACCCCGGCCGTCGGCTCCGGCACTGATCCGCGGGGATCCTTCCCGCACTTCACGTCTCCGGGCGATGACACTGACTCAAACGCCCTTCCTCGAATCGGTCAAGAGCGGCCCCCTGGTATTCGACGGGGCGCTCGGCACCCAACTGTATGAACGGGGCTACTTCATCACCCGCTCCTTCGATGAGGCATGTCTCGGGCGCCCCGACCTGGTCCGGGAGATCCACCGGGACTACGTCGCTGCCGGAGCCCAGATCCTCGAGACCAACACCTTCGGAGCCAACCGCCATCAGTTGAGCCGCTTCGGCGCCCAGGATCAGCTGCGCGCCATCAACAGGGCGGCCGTTCGCCTCGCGCGCGAGGCCGCTGACGGCGCCGCCTATGTGGCCGGCTCGGTCGGACCGACCGGCCTGATGGTCGGGACGCTCTCCGACCAACGGCTCGCCCGGCTGTCGGATGTCTTCACGGAGCAGATCGAGGCCCTCCTGGAAGAAAGCGTCGACCTCCTGATCTTCGAGACCTTTTACAGCGCCCTCGAGATCGAGACGGCGCTGGGAGCGGCGCGGGCACTTTACGATGGCCCTATCGTCGCCCAGGTTTCGTTCAGTGAAGAGCGGCGTGAGATCGACGGCTTGCCGCCGGCGAGAGTGGCGGAGCGGCTCGGCGAGTGGGGCGCCGATGTGATCGGAGCGAACTGCGCCGAGGGGCCGGCGTTTCTCTTCGAGGTGGCGAGGGAGATGCTGGGGATGGGCCGGCCGGTGAGCGCGCAGCCGAATGCGGGACGTCCCCGACGGCTCGATCAGCGGACCATTTACATGACCACCCCGGAATACTTCGGCGTCTACGCACGGCGCATGTTCCAGAGCGGCATTAGCATGGTTGGCGGCTGCTGCGGCACCAGTCCGGATCACATCCGCCCGGTGGTCGATGCCGCCAAGATGATGCGCGGCGGGAAGGTGGAGATCGCGCC
>CBDUYA010000157.1:0-7649 GCA_965371335.1 uncultured bacterium
AGGTCGTACCCCTCGTCGAGCTTATCTAGAAGCTTCGGTATATCCACGGGCGGAATCAGCAGGTAGCCATCCATGGTCACCACCACCACCCCGCCGGCGTGATCGAAGCCGGCCGCGAGCGCCGCGGTCTGCCCGAAGTTCCGGCGCAGGCGGATGACCCTGAAGCCGGGAAAGCGGGGCAGCAGTTTCTGGATCCTGCGGTAGGTGCCGTCGCGACTGCCGTCGTCGATCAGCACGACCTCGTAGGACAGGTGCAGAGAGGAGAGCACGCTGGCGAGCCGTTCGAACAGCGCCTCAACGTTCGCCTCCTCGTTGTGCAGCGGGATCACCACCGACAGATCGCAGGTCGGTGCTGACGAGTCTGCGGTCCGATCGACCGAGCCCTCTCCGGAGGCGGCGCCATACGGCCCGCGAGCACTGGAATCGCCCCGTTCACGAGCCATTATTTTCATCTCTTCCTCTCCCCTGCACTTTCTTGCTGTAGAGCCAGCTCAAAAGATCACCGCGCCGGTAGCGAAGCCCCGAGGTTTTCCCGCTGCCGACGCGGTAGGCGGGAATGTCCAGCCGCCGCGTCAGGTCGTGCAGTTTGGTGCGGCCGATCTTGAGGAACTCGCACGCCTCGCGGCTGGTGAGAATCTCATCGGCGACGGGCTCCGCGAATTGCATCCTGGATCGCCTCTCCGGCATGGACCGCCGCGTGGCGGCCGGCCTGGGAGGGACCGTGATCTGAACCGTTCGTGGAGTGCGACGTATTCTGCGTCTCATCTCAGGCACTCTTCAGAGTCCCTTCGCCAGCGCCAGCACCGTCCACAGCGTGATCCGGAGATCGAGCAGGAACGACTGGCGGCGAACGTAGTAGAGATCATTCTTGATCCATTCCTGAAACGCGTGGTTCTCCCGGGCATGCACCTGCCAGAGGCCGGTCAGGCCCGGCTTGACACGCAGCCGCGTCTCCATCCAGCTGGGGCACCAGCGAAGCTCTTCGCGCGCCAGCGGCCGGGGCCCGACGACGCTCATTTCACCGACCAGCAGATTAAACAATTGCGGCAGCTCGTCGAGGCTGTACCTGCGCAGGAAGCGTCCGACCCGCGTGAAGCGGGGATCGTCGGCGATCTTGAACATCGGACCGTCACTTTCGTTGTGGCGGCGCAGATTTCGCTGCATGTCGTGCGCGCCGACGACCATGGAGCGGAATTTCCACATCAAGAACTCGGTGCCATTCATGCCGCAACGCCGTTGCCGGTAAAAGATCGGACCTCTGGAGTCGATGCGGATGGCAAGCGCCACGAGGGCCATGATCGGCAGCCCGAGGACGAGCCCGAGCACGGCCGCCGTCAGATCGAAGGAGCGCTTCATGAACCGATAGATGCAGCAGTGCAGTCGCGCTGCCACGTAGCGGCGCAGAGGGAGCGCGGTCGTTGTGAGCCGCATGTCCCGCTCGACCAGATTCAGGTCGCCGATCGAGAACCGGGTGTCGGAGATCAGGGTCTCCCGCAGGTCGGCTTCGTCGTCAACCCGGGCGCCATCCGCGACCAGGCAGCGCTCCAGTCGCGAGCGAGCGCCGATATGCGAGCCCTCGCCAATCACCGATTCACGAATGCGCGCCCCCGGCTCCACGACGCTGTCACGGCCGATCGACAGGGGGCCGACCAGATGGGCGCCCGAGCCGATGCGTGTTCCCGGGCCGATGGTAATCGGCGGGATGAGCAGCGCATCGGGGGCCAGATCAATCGAGCCCTCGACCCAGATCCCTTCGGCGATCTCCTCACCTGGCCCCGGCACTCCCTCACGGCTGCGGAGAATATCGAAGTGGGCGGCGAGGTAGTCTTCCGCGGTGTTGAGCTCGCGCACATGCCCGCGCAGGGGCCGCACCAGCAGCGGAAGACCGGACTTCAGAAGATCGGGCAGGAGCTGCTCCTTGAGGTCGTAGTAAACCCCCTCCGGGATCCTCTCCAGCGCACGGCGGTCGAGCTGATAGATCCCGATCGGCTGCCAGCGACGCTCGGCGGCGCCGTTGCCGTAATGAACCTGGTAATCGAGAAGAACCCCGTTATCGCCGATGCGAATCACGTCGCGCTGCGGGCGCTGCGCGGTGGATGGTGTGCGCGGGACGACCGCCACGGTCACCGCCGCGCCCGATTCCCGATGCGCTTTGAGCAGATCGCTCAGGTCGCCGGAGAGCAGAATGTTGCCGCTCACCACCAGCAGGCCGTCGGCGCTGCGCGACAGCGCCGCGCGCAGACAGCCGGCCGTGCCCAGCGGCGCTTCCTCCTGGAGATAGGAAAGCTCGACCCCGAACCCGGAGCCGTCGCCGAGCACCTTGCGGTAGGCGCCCTCGTCGCCGTTCACCGTCACTCCAATGCGCGTGAGGCCCGAGCGCTTGAGGGACGAGATGAGATGGGCCAGAGCTGCCCGATTGGCAATCGGCAGCAGGTGTTTCGGCCTGTCCAGAGTCAACGGGCGCAAATCGGTGCTGTGACCGCCCGCCAGAATGAGTGCTTCGAGCTGCGTGTTCATTGGCTTAGCCGTTTCCGAGCTGTCTTGCAGGTCGCTCTATGCGATCGATCGAATCGATCATTGGTTCAGTTCCCAGGACGCGCGCGAGGTGCCCGCCTCCCCCCCTTGTCTGGTAAAACGTACGAGAGTATGACCGCTATCTCCTGATACTCGAGGCGCTCTGCTCCCGTAGAGTTCTGCTGCACAAATCGATGGCGGCCGCTGAGATTCAGACCGGACGGCCAGAAGTAGGCGACCTGGTAGTCGACCTGCCATCCTCTCAACTCGGCCTGCGTCACCGAGACACCTTCCAGTTCTTTCCTGCGGATCCGGCTGCCGTGCACCCTGGCCGACAGCGCCCGGCCGAAGCGGTGTGCATAGCCGATGTCGGCGAACAGGCTCTGAGTGACCGCTCCCAGACCTCCCGAGGTCGAGAAGCCGAAGTCGTAACCGGTCTGCAACTGGCCGCGGCGGCCGGCCCAGAGGAGCTGCAGGCTGCTGGTCGGCTCGACGATGGTTTCGACCTCCCCGCCGCTTCCCCAGAACGCCCCGGCCGTGGCATTCCAACTGAAGGCCGGTCCGGTCGCGCCCGACCAGACCGCCTCTCCCGTGACGAATCGATCTTGTCCGAGGGGCCGGTTCGTGACGGGGGGCTCGTCCAGGTGGAACGAGTCCCCGCGGACGCGCCCGCCGAGACTGAATGCCTCCGACGCCGTGTGAAGCGCTTCGAACTCGAGACCGTAGTGCTGGGAATCGATCAGGGTGTCGCTGTCGAAGCGCTCCGTCCGGGCCGTTCCCGACGCGGTGAAGGCCCATTGACGGCTGGCTTCGATCCTGTAGGAAGGAGCGAGCGCAAAGATCTCCCGCCGGGTCCTCTCCACGATCGGATTGGCCGGCCCGTCGACGAAGTCCTGAAACCCCGACTGCTGCTCGGTGAGCAGGTAGGTCTGGCCGATCTCAAAGGTGGAGCGGGCCCCCGGTGTGAACATCCAGTTCGACTGCACCCGGTGCTCCAGGTTGTCGAACTGGTTGAGTTCCAGGTAGTCGGAGTAGGCCGGCGCGTAATTGATCGAGGTGAGCGAGCGCGGCGTTTCCGCCGACCATCCGAGTGAGACCCTCAGCGTGGTGATGTAGTCGTCCTGCGACTCGGTGCCGGTGCGGAGGACGTTTTCATCGCGGAGAACCTCCGCCTGTGTCGAGAAGAGGAAGTCGTGATCGGCCGCCCTGCCGGTCGCCGGCGCCAGCCCGAACAGAGCGATCTGGACCACCAGAGACCGGATGAGCCGTGGGGCGACGGGGCGGCGACAGAACGGCACTTCAATTCCCCCAACAGGGCTGTGCCCTGGAGTTAACGAACGACGACGGTGTCTCCGGCTTCGAGCACCAGGTTGGCCGACGGGTCCTTGCCGCTGACGATATCCCGGTACGAAACCTTGAGCACCTTCTCGGTTCCCCGGGCGTTCCGGTAAATCACGATCCCATTCCGCCCCCCGAACTGCGTGACCCCGCCCGCCATGGCAAGCGCCTGCAGGAGCCGGATCTTCGAGCGCATCAGCACCGGGCCGGGGGCGATCACCTCACCAAGGACGTAGATCTTGAGGCTGTTGATCTCGCGTAGCACGACGGTGACGGAGGGGTTCTTCATGTACTTCTGCAAACGCCGCTCGATGTCGCGCGCCAGCTCCTCCGGCGTCCGGCCGGCGGCGTGGACGTCCTGGATGAGCGGCAGTGAGATCTTGCCGTCCGGGCGGACCGGGACCTCGCGGGTGAGATCCCCGTCGCGCCAGACCGAGACGAAGAGAAGATCCTCCACCCCGATGCGGTATTGGGTCTCCGGCGGAAAGATCAGCTTGGCGGTCCCGCCAACCGGTGAGGAAGCGGAAGATCCCCCGCCGGCTGGCTGCTCGTCCCGGGCCGACGCCGGCGGGCTGCTGAACGGCGTGAAAACCATCACCGCTAGCGCCGTAACCACTATGGATTTCAACATTATCCGTGCTCCGCCCCGCGGGACGCACCACGGGCGCGCCCCCTGAATCAACCCTGGCTTCGGCAGGTAAACCTATCTAAACAGGCTACAGCCCGTCTCTCTTCCTCGGTGCCCGTTTCCAAGGCAGCCATCACTACGCCCGAAGAGCTGTTTCTCTATTCAGATTTGCCCGGATTATACCGCAGACTTTCGGTTCGTCAAGAGCCTAATTTGGTGATCTGACAAATAAAACTTGAGTTTTACACAATCGTCCACAGGGGATGAAAAGCGCGATCGTTCCACAGCATGTGGAAATCGACCGGAGGGGATGGCACCCCTCCTCTCCGCGCGTTGCGGGGCGCGCGCCGCGGATTAGCGGGTTACGGAGTCGTCGCTATGGGTTACGATGGTAGGTTGTCAGCCGGCTGGCGGAGCGAACGGAAGAATTGGACACCAATATCTGCCTGAAAGCGCTCGGGTTAGGTGGCTCGGGGCCACCTGAGGACCTACACTGACATGGCATCCTGTTTGCTGGAAGCCCTGCGAGAGGCGGGCCCTGGGGGGTCGCCTCGGCCTTGCAGGGAGGGGAGGTCATGATCGGCACATCCTGCTTCGCCGCCACCGGGCGGCGTACTCTGATGTTCGCGGTTCTCTGCATCATGGTGTCGGTCGCCGCCACGACGGCGCCTTCCGCGGCGGTGATTTCCATCTCGTGGTCGGCCAACAGTGAGGCGGATCTCGCCGGCTACCAGGTCCTGTTCGGCACCGCCCCGGGCCAGTACGGCGCGCCGATCAACGTCGGCAACATCTTGTCTCACCAGCTCGGGGGGCTCGATGCCGGCACCACCTACTTCATCGTCGTGCAGGCGCTCGATCTGGCCGGGAACGCCGGCGATCCCTCGATCGAAATCTCCGCCGTGCCGACCGTGCCGAGAGGTCCCGACCCGGCCGTCTCGTCGGCCGTCGAGACCTCGACCGGCGACAGCTATGTCCTGCAGTCGGGCGAACACGAAATCGAAGTGACGGGAAGCGACTTCCAGGCAGGAGCCGTCGTCGATCTCGGCGCTGATATCAGCGCCGGTGCGACCACCCTGAGCAGTTCGAGCCGCCTCACGGTCACCATCACGGTCGGGGCGGCGGCCGTGCTGGGGGACAGGGCATTGACGGTGACCAACCCTGACCTCGGGACCGACAGACTCAATGCGGCGCTCATCGTGGTCAAGACGGCCGACATCGATCGCGATTGCCTCATCGACGCCGGCGACCTGCAGGCCATGGCGCGGGCCTTCGGCCTCGTGACGACCCCGCCGGCAGGTCATCCGGCGGATCTCAACGGGGACGGAACGGTCGACGGCTCCGACCTCGACATCTATTCGCGGTACTTCGGCCACCTGCTGGCCGTCTGTCCCTGACGCGGAAATGGGGAGTGATGCCATGAACCAGAAAAGCGAAGCGCGCGGCCGGCTGGCCCCCCTGGTCTTCGGAGTTGCCCTTGCGGTCCTGTGCGGCGCCTGTGGGGGAGGAGGGGATGACGCACCATTATCGATCGGCTGCACCGACCTCACCTTCACGGCGAGCAATGTGTCGCCTGTGCCCGGGGACGTTTACTTCTTACAGACCTCCAGCAGCTGCAACACGCTCGAGGTGGGGGTCTTCATCCAGGATCTGACGGGCATCTTTACGGTGGGATTCGATCTTAACTACCCGGATGGAGAACTCGACTTTGTTATGCCCCCGACGATCGGCCCACTTCTGATCAAGGGAAGCCCGGTCAACGCGCCGATCGTAATCGTCAGGGAGCCCACAGCCGGTACGCTACAGGTGGGCGTGTCGCGGTCGAGCTCTGATGGGACCGTCGATGCGGTCGGCAGTGAGATGTTAATCCAGTTCCGCTTCAACAAACGTGTGCTGGGCGTCGGTGTGATTGACTTCGATATGAGCGGCGGGAGCCTCGTCACGGAAGAAGTCCTCGACGACGCGATTCCCGGCAATGCACTTCCGGCGTCGTTCGGCCCCGGCCACGGGGGCGTGGTGGTCGTTCCCTGATGCGTCACGACCTTTACCGTACCATCGTCGCCGGCTGCTGTCTCGCCGCCGCTTCTCTTGCCGCCTCGACGATCTGGGACTCCTGGTACTACAGCCAGAATCGCCGCGGCGCGTCGGTTGCGCGACCGCTGCACGCCGATCCGCGGCCCCGGCAGGCGCCGCGGAAGGTCGGTGGGGCACCCCCTCCCGGCCGTCTCGACGCCGCCCGCGACCCCGGCCTGGTGCTGGTCATGGCCGGCATCGCCGGCGCTCCGCCGGCAGCTGAGTCCCGCCGGTCTGCCGTCGCCCCGGTCCCGGCCATGGCGCCGCCGCGGCCGGCACCGGAACGTCAGATCGAGGAGCCGGCGCCGATCGTTGCGGCCCCGCCGGCCAGGCGGTCGATCCCGGTCGATCCGGAGCCGGTCGATGCCGGAGAGGAGCGGCCCATGCCGCCGCCGCAGAATCAGCCGCCCCGGACCGATCCGACCGCTGCCGCACCGGGTGATCCGATCCAGCCGCTCGCGCTGCTACCGCTCCTTCCGGCTCCCGCGGAGCCGGAGATCCCCGCCGAACCGCGGCCGGATCCTCCGTCCGACCAGGCATCACCGCCCGACCCTTCTCCCGATCCACCGCCCGCGCCCGGGCCGCCGGCCGAATCTCCTGCGGGGATCACCCGGGTCGCGATGATTCCATCCGATGCCGATCCCGCCCCGGGCGATGTCGTGACCGTGCGAGTCGTCCTGACCGAGGGGGCGGGAATCACCAGCCTGCCGTTCCATGTCATGTTCGATCCCCAGGTGCTCGAGTACATCGGCGCGCGCCAGGGGTCGCTGTTCGCCGCCACCTCCCGGCAGCCGATCCTGCTCGCCGCGGTGAGCGAATCGCGCCCCGGTGACCTGGCGGTCGGGCTCTCGATGTTGCGGGACGTCGGGGTCATCAGCGGCAGCGGCGCCGTCGTCGCCTTGGAGTTCCGCGCCGTCGCTCCGGGGCCCTCGGACCTGCAGTTCGACCGCGCCTCCATGCGCAGCCCGACCGGCAGGACCCTGCAGGCCGATTTCGTGGACGCGGCGGTCACCGTCCGTTAGAATCCATTGGAAAATGCCCGACTTGAGTGTTGGTGACGGCACGTAAACTATTGTTATATAAGGAAATATTCTTTGTT
>CBDUYA010000158.1:0-7639 GCA_965371335.1 uncultured bacterium
GTCCGCAGCGGCTCCGGCAGCACGTCCGGAAGGTCTTCCTGGAATTCCCGCCAGGCACCCATCGATGTGGGATACTGTCCCTCGGCGCGTCGAGGCGCCGGCGGGGTGCCCATCTCGACCGGGTCGGCCGGCGCATCGAGCGGCCGCCCGTCGAGCCCCATCTGGGGTTCCTGCCTGGCGGGCGCCGGCGCGGCCTTCAGGGGTGACGCGGGGGCTGCCGCCGGGGCTGCCGCCGGGGCGTGCGCCACACCGGCCACCGGGATGGTCGCCTTCGCTTCGACCCTGACCTGATAGTGCAAATCGAGGGCCTGCAGGATGCGGAATTCCGTGGCGACGTAAGGCTCGATGGCGAGGCCGGTCAGGAAGGCGATCTCATCGAGCGCGATCAGATCGCGCGGATCGCGCATCGCCAGGTGAAGGCGCCGCCCCTCCACCGCAATCGGGATGATGCGGTACTGAGCGGCCAGGCGGGCGGGGACCGTGGCGATGACGGCCGTCGGGACGCTCGCCATCCTCTCCCACGAGGTATAGCGGATGCCCGATGCGTGCGCCAGGAATTCACCGAGAACGTCCTCGGTGATGAAGCCGAGCTTGATCAGGCTGGTTCCGAGCCGCCCGCCATAAAACGCCTTGTCCTGCAGGGCGCGCGTCAACTGCTCTTCAGTGATCTTTTCCCTGCTGAGGAGCCAGGCACCGAGCCTCACAGTCGCCTCCTCCTGTCCCGTCGCCGGGATCGTGTTTCCCGCCGGGGCTGTTGGGCTGGCCGCCGCTCAGCGATGGCGGGAAGACTGGTGACGTCGTCCCTGTCCACCTCCGAAAGGCCGCCGGCCGGACTGATTCGATCGATCGGAGTCAGCCTTTCTTTCGCCCTCTCCAGTGCCGTTCTCGCCGCCTTCCTTCTCGCCGCCTTCCTTCTCGCCGCGCTTCTCCTTCAGCAGGGCCTTGCGGCTGAGACGGACACGGTCCCCGTCAACTTCAATCACCTTGACCAGGATTTCCTCGCCCTCGCTGACTTCGTCCTTGACTTCACGGACACGGTGTTCGGCCAGCTCGGAGATGTGCAGGAGGCCGTCCAGGCCCGGAATGATCTCCACGAAGGCGCCGAAATTGGCGATGCGCGTCACCTTGCCGAGATAGGTCTTGCCGACCTCGGCCTCGGCGGTGATCTCCTTGATGATGTCGATCGCTTTTTGCGCCGAACCCTCGTCGACCGAGGCGATGTGGATACGGCCATCGTCCTCGACGTCGATCTTGCAGGCGGTGCGCTCGACAATCGAGCGGATCATTTTGCCGCCCGGCCCGATCACATCGCGGATCTTATCCTTGTTGATCTGAATCGTGAAGATGCGGGGCGCGAAGGTGGAGATGTTCTCGCGCGGCTGCGCCAGGGTGCCGTCCATCACGTCGAGAATATGCATGCGGGCGCGGCGCGCCTGCTGCAGTGCTTCGTCCATGATGATCCTGCTGATCCCCCGGATCTTGATGTCCATTTGCAGCGCCGTAATCCCCTCGCGCGTCCCCGCGACCTTGAAGTCCATGTCGCCGTAATGGTCTTCGGCTCCGGCGATGTCGGTGAGAATGACGTAACGGTCGCCCTCTTTCACCAGGCCCATCGCGGCGCCGGCCACGGCGGAGCGCAACGGCACACCGGCCTCCATCAGGCAGAGCGAACCGCCGCAGATCGAGGCCATCGACGAGGAACCGTTCGACTCGAGGATGTCCGAGACGAGGCGGATGGTGTAGGGAAAGCCCTCCTCATCCGGCATCAGAGGGAGAAGGGCCCGCTCGGCCAGGGCGCCGTGTCCGATCTCGCGTCGTCCGGGACCGCGCAGGAAGCGGACTTCGCCGACCGAGAAGGGCGGGAAGTTGTAATGCAGCATGAAGCGCTTCTTCGATTCACCTTCCAGCCAGTCGATGCGCTGCGCGTCTTGCGAAGTGCCGAGCGTGCAGGTGACAAGAGCCTGAGTCTCACCGCGGGTGAACAGGGCCGAGCCGTGGGTGCGGGGGAGCACGCCGACGTCGCACGTGATCGGCCGGATCTCATCGGCGGCGCGACCGTCGAACCGCGCTCCGCGCTCGAGCAGCTCGCGACGTGCGATCTTCTTGTGCATGTCGTGATAGATCGCCGCGACTTCGGAACGCCGCTCCGGCGGCTGGTCTTCGGGGATGCTGTCGAGCTGTTCCTCGAGAAGGGCGTCGATCGCCTTGTACGACTCGACCTTGACCGGCATTTTCATCGCCTGATAAAGGCGCTCGCCGCAGGCCGCCTCGATCCGGGCATACAGATCCGGATCGAGCTCGCGGACCTTCGGTTCCCGCTTCGGACGGCCGACGGCGGCGCGCATTTCTTCCTGCAACTCCACCAGCGGACGGCAGTGCTGCTGGCCGAACCAGATGCCCTCGAGTATCTCCGCTTCGGAGACCTCGCTGGCCCCGGCCTCGACCATCAGAACCTCTTCCTTGCCGCCCACCACGATCAGATCGAGCCGGCTCTCTTCCATCTGCTGATAGGTCGGATTGAGGACATATCCGCTGTCCATCAGACCGACTCGCACGGCGGCGATCGGCTTCACGAACGGGATGTCGGAGAGATGCAGTGCGGTCGAGGCGCCGGTCAAGGCGAGGATGTCGGGATCGTTGGCGAGATCGGCCGAAAGAACGAGCGCGATCAACTGGGTCTCGTACGCCCATCCCTTGGGGAACAGAGGACGGATGGGCCGATCGATCAGGCGGGAGGTCAGCGTCTCCTTCTCGTTGGGACGTCCCTCGCGTTTGAAGAAACCGCCTGGAATCTTGCCGGCGGCGTAGGTATTCTCGCGGTAGTCGACCGTCAGAGGGAGGAAATCGATCCCCTGTTTCTCGCGCCGGGCCGCGGTCGCCGTCACCAGCACCACGGTGTCGCCGTAACGCATGGTGACCGATCCGCCGGCCTGCTTGGCCATTTTTCCTGTCTCGATGGTGAGGGTCTGCCCCCCGAGTTCAATGCTGCGGGTCAACATCTGGAAATTCCTCCTGGGCGTTGCGCGCTATTCTCCGGTGAGCGGAGAGCACCGCGCTGGGGCCTCAGCCGCAATCCTGTGAAACGGCGGAGACGTCAGGGAAGGCATGGGGTGAAATCGACAATGACGCGACGCGACGCGCAGGGAGCGGATCCGGGACGGGGCGGGGGAGTCGAGGGGTATGTTGCTATGATAAGTGGAGCGAATGGTCGAGCGACGATGGATAATGCCGTGGTCAGTACCCCTGGACTCGTCTCGGTAGCCGCCTTCGGGTCCTATGAAACCCTCCTGATCGCGCCGAGTCGTTCAGCCGCGCCGGCGCCGGGAACCGGCCTTCCTATCTACGGATCCCGAGCCGTTTGATAACTTCTTTGTACCGGCCTCCGTCCCGCTCCTTCAGGTAATCGAGCAGGCGGCGACGGGTTCCTACCATCTTCAGCAGGCCACGGCGAGAATGGTGATCCTTCGCGTGTGATGAAAAATGTCCTGTCAAATCCTCGATGCGGCGGCTCAGGATGGCGATCTGAACCTCGGGGGATCCGGTGTCGGAGGTGTGCACCTGGTACGACTGGATGATCTCGGTTTTCCTGTCCTTCGTAAGCGGCATACACCTGCCCTTCCATTCGCCGGAAACCGATGAGATCCCCTTTAATACAGGGGGCAATCTAACACAACTCCCGTGCACTGTAAAGCACCCCGTGCGGGCGGCACAGGTCAACTCACGGCGCGAAGACGATCTGTGGGCGGATGACCGGCCGGGCGACAGGCGGGGGTTGAATCAGCACCTCTCCGATGCCGATCAGCGCGCCCTGAGGGCCCTGCAGGCGGCAGCGGCCGGGCGGCAGGGGCAACCGGGGGGAGAGCACCTCGCCGATCTGGCATGGGCGTCCGTGCCGGATGGCGTGGCAACCGGCCGCCGACAACCGCAGGGTCGGGAGGCCGAGCGGTATATCGTCGAGAGGAATAATCCGCCCCGCCGCCCCGGCGCCCATTTCCCTGAGTGCCTCCGCCGAGTGCGCATCGGCGACCAGAAACGGTCCCGAGGTGACCCGGCGCAACGTCTTGAGGTGCGCTCCGCAGCCGAGGATTTGGCCGAGATCGTGAGCAAAGGAACGCAGGTAGGTGCCGGCCGAGACCTCCGCTTCGATCTCGACTTCGTCCCCTTCATAACCGAGTAGCTCGAGGCGCTTGAAGGTGACGGTCGCGGGCACCGGCTCAACCGGTTTGCGTCGTCGCGCCAGACGGTACATCGGCGTGCCGCGGACCTTCTTGGCGGAATAGATCGGCGGTAACTGCTGAACCGTTCCCCGGAAGCGTTCGATGGCACATAGCAGAGTCTCGCGATCGACGTTGACGTCGCACGGCGCGCCGGTTGGCTTACCGGCCCGATCGTATGTGTCGGTCGCGAACCCCAGCCGCAGGATGCCGCGATAGGTCTTGTCCGCTCCGGACAAGAACGGGGCGAGCCGGGTCGCCTTGCCGATCATCAGAACGAGGAGGCCGGTCGCCATCGGATCGAGCGTTCCGGCATGACCGACCCGGCTCGCCCCGATCAGGCGCCGCGTCAGCGCCACCAGGTCATGGGATGTCGGCCCCTCCGGCTTGTCGAGGAGGAGCACCCCGTTCAATCCGGGCATCTAGCGTCCCGTAACCGAAATCAAGCTGCATTCGGCAGCCGCGGCATTCCGGCCCGCAGCGTTGCTCGTCGGTTTAGTCTTCCCGATATTCGCCCCTCTCGCGCCTCGCGAGCCGGACGCATCGGCTGCCTCGGTGCTGACACGACTGCGGTTATGGGACACTAGTCCTCCTGATCGGCATCGGGGTTCTCCCCCGCGTGAATCTCGCGCAGCACCTCCTCGATGCGGGCGCCGCGATCCAGCGATTCGTCCAGATGAAACGATACCGCCGGCGAATAGCGCAGCCGGAGATTCTTGAAGATGGCCCGGCGGACGAACCCGGCGGCGCTGTTCAGGGCCTGCAATGATTCGTCACGGACGCTCGTTTGGCCAAGGACGCTGACATAGACGCGGACGTTGCGCAGATCGGGCGACACGGACGCGCCGGTGATGGTTACGAACCCGATGCGCGGATCGCGCAGCTCGCGTAGAAGCAGCTTCGAGACCTCATCCCTGATCAGGTCGGCGACCCGATTGGTGCGCGTCGTCACATCATCACCTCTGAACACGACTTCGGATGCGGGGCACTAGCTGAGGTACTCGACGTCGAACCCGAGCACTTCACCCGGGACCCGGCGCTCCACCTCGTCCTGGATCGATTCGAAGGTCTGCTCGAGCCTGACGTGGGCCGAGGCAATGCCGACGATCCCCAGCGTGGCGCGCTGCCAGAGGTCCTGGTGCTCGACCTCGGCCACGGCCACGTTGTGATGTTCCCTCAGGCGATCCTTGAGGCTGCGGAGAACCCGCCGCTTTCCCTTGAGAGAGGTCACGCCGGGCAGGTGGAGCCGAACGACGCACAGACCAACATGAATCGAAGGGCCATCGGTCACGCCGCTCACAATCAGAGACTCTTGGCCGCGACCTTTTCGACCCGGAACGCTTCGATGATATCTCCGACCTTGACGTCGTTGAAGTTCGCCAGGCCGATACCGCACTCATATCCGGACTTCACCTCGGCCGCGTCGTTCTTGAAGCGCTTGAGCGAGGCGATCTTGCCGGTGTAGGTAACGACATTGTCGCGCAGCAGCCGGACATCGGCGCTGCGGTTGATCAGACCGTCGGACACCATGCAGCCGGCGATCAGGCCAATCTTCGGGACCTTGAAGGTCTGTCGCACCTCCGCGCGGCCGAGGTAGACCTCCTTCGTTTCCGGCTCGAGCAGACCGACCATCGCGTTCCTGATCTCATCGGTGATGTGATAGATGACGGAGTGCAGGCGGATGTCGACCTTCTCCTTCCCGGCAAGCGCCTGAGCGCTGCGCTCCGGCCTCACGTTGTAGCCGATGACGATCGCGTTGCTGGCCGAGGCGAGCAGGATGTCGGTCTCGGTGACCGCCCCCGATCCGGAATGAATGACCCGCGTCCTGACCTTGTCCGAGGGGAGCGCCTCCAGTGACTTGGTCAGCGCCTCGACTGAACCGTTCACGTCGGCCTTGACGATCACCGGCAGTTCCTTGACCATGCCTTCCTTGATCTGGTCGTACAGGTGGTCGAGCGTCAGGCGCTTGCCCTTGCTGGCCATCGACTCCTGGCGGAGCTTCTGCTGCCGGAACGCCCCGATCTGGCGGACGCGCCACTCTTCGTCGAGGACCTGAAAAGTATCTCCGGCCCGGGGGACGCCCTCGAGCCCGAGGACCTCGGCAGGGATCGACGGGCCGGCCTCATGGATGCGGTTCGCCTTCTCGTCAAACATCGCCCGGACCTTGCCGTGCATCGCTCCGGCGATGAACGGATTGCCGACCCGCAGGGTTCCGCGCTGCACCAGGACGGTGGCGACCGGACCGCGTGTCCTGTCGAGCCTCGATTCGAGAACGATCCCGGCCGCATGACTGTTCGGGTCGGCCTTCGGATCGGCCATCTCCGCCACCAGCAGGATCATCTCGAGCAGATCGCCGATGCCGGTTTTCTCCTTGGCGGAGATCGGGACCGACACGATCTGTCCGCCCCAGTCCTCCACCAGCAGATCGTGATCGGCGAGCTGCTTCTTGACGCGATCGATGTTGGCGCCCGGTTTGTCAATCTTATTGATGGCGACGATCATCGGCACGCCGGCGGCGCGCGCGTGGGCGATCGCCTCGACCGTCTGGGGCATCACGCCGTCCTCTGCGGCCACCACCAGGACGACGATGTCGGTCACCCGGGCGCCGCGCGCCCGCATCATGGTGAATGCTTCGTGACCCGGGGTGTCGATGAAGGTGATGCCGCGATCCTTATACTGAATATGGTACGCGCCGATGTGCTGGGTGATGCCTCCCGCTTCCCGGGCGGCGACATTCGTTTCGCGGATCGCATCGAGGAGCGACGTCTTGCCGTGATCGACATGCCCCATGATGGTGACGACCGGATCGCGCGGCTTGAGGTTCGCCGGGTTGACCTCCTCGGCATGCTCCTGCGTAACCTCCTCCTCGAAGCTGACCACCTTGGCGTCAAAGCCGAACTCCCGGCAGAGCGCCACGGTGCGCTCGGTGTCGAGCGGCTGATTGATGGTCGCCATGACGCCTTTGCTGAGAAGCCGGGTGATGATGTCCTTCGCCTTGCGGTTCATTTTCTCGGACAGCTCCTTGACCGTCACCCCTTCACTGATCGAGATTTCCTGCAGCACATCGGGGATGACCAGTGCGGGCAGAGCGCTCAGGCGCGGTGGCGTAGGAACCGGGCGCGGACCCCTGCGTCGGGGCGCGCGTCCACGCGGCGGTCCCGGACGGGCCCGGGCAGGAGGCATCGACGGCCGTGCGCCGGGAAGCGGACGGGGCGCATGGCTGACCCCCGGCGCCGCCGCCCTGGGGCTCTGCGCCGGGGTCGATCCGGTGGTCGGGCGCGCTGCGCCGGCCGGGCCAGGCCGGGTGCCGGGCACCGGCGGACGGACTCCGGGCGCCGCCGGCTGGGCCCCGGTGACCGGGGGACGCGCTGCGGCGGGAATCGTCTTGGTTCCGGCAGGCCGCGGGCCGCCCTGGGAAACGCGAC
>CBDUYA010000159.1:0-7593 GCA_965371335.1 uncultured bacterium
CGATCTGTTCGTTCAGCCCTCCCTGTGGGAGGGCTTCGGGGTGACGCTGCTGGAGGCGATGGCGGCCGGCCTGCCGGTCGTTGCCTCGCGGGTCGGCGGGATTCCCGAGATCGTGCGTGATGGAGAAACCGGTCGCCTGGTGGCGCCGGGAGATGCCGACGCGCTGGCGGCGGAATGCTTCCGCCTCCTCCGCGATCCCGGGCTGGCCGCCCGCATGGGGCAGGCGGGCAGGGCGCGGCTGGAGGAGAATTTTGACATCGAGCGCCTCGTCGAGGAGACGGCAACGCTTTACCGCGAGCTTCTGTCGCGTCGCCGCGTCGCCGCGGCGGGCGCCGGCCCGCATGGGGGCATGCTCTCATGATCCCGATGACACTTCTCTATGCGGCCGCCTTTGGACTGGCGCTAGTCCTGGCGCTCTATGCGACGCCCCTGATGCGCACGGCGGCGATCCGGTTCGGCATCGTCGATCGGCCCGATGGACGCCTCAAGAACCAGAAGGAGCCGGTGCCATATCTCGGAGGGATTGCCATCTACCTCGCCTTTCTGCTGGCGCTGACCGCTACGCTGCGGTTCGATTCGACCGAGGTGCTCGGGCTCCTGCTCGCCGGATCGATCATTGTAATCCTCGGGCTGATCGACGACTTCGGTGTTCTCACCCCCCGGGTCAAGCTGGCGGGGCAGGTGGTGGCGGTCCTGACGCTGATGAACTCGTCGATCTATATCAAGCTGCAGTTTCTGCCGGTCTGGCTCGCCCTCGCCCTGTCGTTTCTCTGGCTGCTCGCCATCACCAATGCCTTCAATATTATCGACGTGATGGATGGGCTGGCGGCAGGGGTGGCCGCAGCCGCGGCCGCAGTGCTTTTTCTCGTCGCGGTGGTCAACGGCAGGCAGACCTACGCGATTTTCCTCGCGGCCCTCTGTGGAGCCCTGATCGGGTTCCTGCGGTACAACGTCGCGCCGGCCAAGATCTACATGGGGGATGCCGGCAGCATGTTCACCGGGCTGATGCTGGGCGCGCTGGCGATGAACAACTCCTACACCCGCGAGAACCTGGTCGCCTCTCTCGCTCCGGTGGTGATTCTGGGTGTCCCGGTGTTCGACATGCTGTTCGTCATGTGGATTCGATATCGGCGTGGTCTGCCGGTGATGCGCGGCAGTCCCGACCACTTCGCCCTTCGTCTGCGCCGCTGGCGCCTGAGCACCCGCAGCACGGTGCTGGCGAGCTGGGCCGCCACCCTCGTGCTCGGATCGCTGGCCATCGGCATGATGCTGTCGTCCGAGCGCACCGCCTTCGCCATTCTTGGCGGCATCACCATCACCTCACTCGGCATCGGCCTGTTGCTGAAGAGGATTGACATGAGCCTATGAGCGAGCATGCGCCGGTCGTGATTCTGGGAGGGGGCCTGACCGGGCTCTCCGCCGCCTATCACCTCGGTCCGATCCCCGGGGTGGTTCTCGAGCGCGCGACGGAGGTGGGAGGTCTCTGCCGCACGCGCGAGGAGGACGGGTTCAGCTTCGACTGCACCGGCCATCTGCTGCACCTGCGCGACGCCGGCATCAGAGGGCTGGTGGAGCGTCTGCTGCCGGACACCTTTGCCCGCCACGAACGGCGCGCGTTGATCTTCTCCAAGGGGGTGTACACCGCCTACCCGTTCCAGGCGAACCTGCACGGCCTCCCGCAGGAGGTCGTGCGCGAATGCCTGCACGGGTTCGTGGAGAGCCTCGTGCAGCGTGAGAGCCGCGGCGAACCGGACTTCTCGCGCTGGAGCTTCCGGCAGTGGGCCGAGGCGACGTTCGGGGCGGGCATCGCGAAGCATTTCATGATTCCCTACAACAGCAAACTGTGGCGCATCGACCTGGACGAGATCGAGTGCGGCTGGGTCTCATGGTCGATCCCGCGTCCGCAGCTCGACGACGTGCTGCGGGGCGCTCTGGGAAGCACCGTGCGGGGGCTCGGATACAACCCGACGTTCCTCTACCCGCGGCAGGGAGGCATCCGGGTGCTGCCGGAGGCGTTCGCGGCGCGCTGCAGCGACATCCGGACCGGCTCCACCGTCCTTTCGATCGATGTCGGCCGGCGGACGGTCACCCTGACCGACGGGACGACGATCGGTTACGAGGCCCTGATTTCGACTCTGCCTCTCGATCGCTTTATTGCCGCCGCCACCGGTCTGCCGGACGATCTCCCGCCCGCCGGCCGCAAGCTGCGGGCTGTGCGGGTGCTGAACATCAGCCTGGGGATCGACCGGCCGGCCCCGTCGGGTGCGCACTGGATCTATTTTCCGGAGCCCGAGTTCTCGTTCTACCGGGCCGGTTTCCCCGGCAACCTGTCGCCGGGCGTGGTGCCG
This sequence comes from uncultured bacterium, assembly GCA_965371335.1. GTDB lineage: Bacteria > Acidobacteriota > Polarisedimenticolia > Gp22-AA2 > Gp22-AA2 > CBDUYA01. The sequence continues at coordinate 2,349 of CBDUYA010000159.1, forward strand.
CGCGGCTGCGCTTCGCTCTACGTCGAACGTTCGCTGGGGCCGGGCGAGACGTTCGACTCGGACGAGGTGGTCGCGTCGGCGATCGAGGGGTTGAAGAGGGCCGGTATCATCTGGAACGGCGACCGCATCGTTTACCGCCGGGTCAGCATCCTCGATCCAGCTTATGTGATCTACGACCGCTTCCGGGCCCGCCATGTCCCGGGGCTGATCGAGCGCCTGCGCCAGTTCGATGTCCACTCCGCCGGCCGTTTCGGGGCGTGGGAGTACTCATCGATGGAGGATGCGATCCGGGCGGGCGCCGATGCGGCGCACCGAGTGCGGGAGAAGCTGGCGAGGCGCTACCCGATGCTGCGGGAGGCGCGCTGACATGTGCGGTCTGGCCGGCATCGTCTTTCGCGACCGCCAGCGGCCGGTCGCCCCGGCGGCGCTGACCGCCATGGGGGAGGCTCTGGCGCACCGCGGGCCGGACGACGCCGGAGAGTATCGCGCTCCGGGGGTCGGACTGGCCAGCCGCCGGCTGGCGGTGATCGACACGTCGCCCCTCGGGCGCATGCCGATGCAAAGCGACGACGGCCAGGTCGCCCTGGTCTTCAACGGCGAGATCTACAACCACCTCGAGCTGCGCGAGGGCCTGAAGGACAGGGGTTGGCGGTTCCGCTCCGGCGCCGACAGCGAGGTGCTGCTGAACCTTTACCTGGAGTGCGGCCGGCAGGCGGTGCAGCAGTTGATCGGGATGTTCGCGTTCGCCATCTGGGACGGCAGAAGCCGGTCGCTCCTCCTGGCGCGCGACCGGCTCGGCGTCAAGCCCCTGCTCTACCGCGTGGCGCCCGACGGGATCCGCTTTGCCTCCGAGATGCGCGGCCTGCTGGCGGAACCGGGCTTCGAGCCCGATCCCGATCCGGAGGCGATCCATCATCTGATCGCGCTCCGCTTCGTCCCCCGGCCACGCACCGCGTTCATCGGGGTTCGCCAGATGCCGCCGGCGCATCTCCTGCTCTACGAGCAGGGGGAGGCGCGCCTGCAGCGCTACTGGTCGTATCCGGAGCCGGCTGCGGCCGGCGAGGAGGCGCCGCGCGGGCTGGAAGATCGCTGCCTGCGGGCGCTCGACGAGGCGGTGAAGCTGCGGCTGCGCAGCGACGTTCCGGTGGCCCTGCTGCTGTCGGGCGGCATCGATTCGAGCATCGTCGCCTACCACATGCGCCGCAACCTGCCGCGGTCGTTTCGCGCCTTCACCATCGGCTTTCCGGAGACCGACTACGATGAGCGCCGCCGGGCGCGGGAGGTCGCGGACCGGTTCGGCATCGAGCTGCACGAGATTGAGGTGACCCGCCGGGCGACGGACGACATCGAGCGGATCGTGGCGCACCTGCAGATACCGTTCGCCGATCCCTCCCTGCTGCCGCTCTGGCTCCTGTCGAGGGAAGTGTCACGGCACGTCAAGGTCGCCCTGGTCGGCGACGGCGGCGACGAGACGTTCGGGGGCTACGATCGGTACCGGGCGCATCTCCTCGCCGATCGATTCGGATGGTTGCCGGGCCTGGTGTCGCGCACCCCCTTCTACGCACTGCTCGATGCCCTGTCGTCTGAAAAGAGCCGGCGCAACCTTCCGGGCCGGATCCGCCGCTTTCTCGACGGCTGGGAGCTGCCGGCGCGCGAACGCAATGCATTGTGGCTGGCGAACCCGGGTGCGCGGCGCATCAGCCGCCTCTACCAGCCCGAATTCGCGGCCCGCGTGCGGGCGATCGATCCGACCTGCGCCCTCGGCCCGATTGCCAACGACTGGGGCTCGGCCCGGCTGATCGAATCGCTGCTGCGGGCCGATCTCGAGCACTTCCTCCCGGACGATCTGATGTTCAAGGCGGACGCCGCTTCGATGGCGTTCGGCCTCGAGCTGCGCAGCCCGTTCCTCGATCACCGGGTCGTCGAGCTGGCGGCCGGCCTCCCGGGCCGGTTCAAGATTCGCGGCCGGAGCAGCAAGTGGTTCCTGCGACGGCTCTACCGGGGACGGCTTCCCGCATCGATTCTGACGGCGAAGAAGGCGGGGTTCGGGCTGCCGCTCGATCATTGGCTGCGGGGCGAGATGCACACCGTGGCCCACGATCTGCTGTTGACCTACGGGTCGTGCACGAGAACGTACCTCAATCGCGATGCCGTGGCGGCCGTCCTGAAGATTCACCGCTCCGGGCAGCGGAACTACGACGAGCTGATCTGGACCCTGATCGTGCTGGAACTCTGGCTGCGCGGGGTCGCCGGAGGCCGTTCACGGGAAGCGGCATGAGAGAACGTGGCGTCGGTGTCTGTCACGTGATCACCCGGCTCGAGCTGGGCGGGGCGCAGGAGAACACCCTGCACACCGTCGCCTCGTTGCGTCCGCCATTCAGGGCCTCCCTGGTGTGCGGACGGGGTGGCCTGCTGGACGGCGACGCGGCACGGATAGCGCACGTCCCGCTGACGTTCGTCGATGAGCTGGTGCGACCGATCCGGCCGGCGCTCGACTGTGGCGCCGTGCGGCGGCTGACCGCGCTGTTTCGGGCCTCGCGCCCCGCCATCGTGCACACTCACTCGTCGAAGGCGGGGATCGTCGGCAGGGTGGCGGCCCGCCTGGCGGGGGTTCCGATCCGCGTCCACTCGATCCACGGTTTCAGCTTCAACGCCTGGCAGCCGGCGCCGTTGCGCCACGGGTTGATCGCCCTGGAGCGCATGGTCGCTCCGCTCACCACACACTTTATCGCCGTGTCACACGCCAACCTGGAAGAGGGCACCGCCCTCGGAATCGTGCCCCACGATCGGGCGACCGTCATCCGCAGCGGTGTGCGGCTCGCCGACTTTGCGCGCGCGGGGAGCGATCCGGCGAGGCGCAACGGCCGGGGATTGCGGGGGGAGCTGGACATCGCCGCGGAGGCGCCGCTGGTCGGCATGGTCGCCTGCTTCAAGCCCCAGAAGGCGCCGCTCGATTTCGTCGAGGTGGCGGCGCGGGTCGCCGTGGTCGTTCCGAGCGCCACGTTCATCCTGGTCGGGGACGGCGAACTGCGCCCGGCCGTGACCCAACGGGCGGCGGCCCTCGGACTGGGGAACAGGCTGCGCCTGCTCGGCTGGCGGCGCGATATCGCTCGGATCATGTCGGCGCTCGACGTCCTGGTCCATACGTCTCTCTGGGAGGGGCTGCCACGGGTCCTGCCGGAGGCGATCGCCGCCGGGATCCCGGTCGTTGCGACCGGAGTTGATGGGGCCGGCGACATCCTGGAAGACGGCGTCAACGGTATCGTCTGTCGGCCACACGACGTCGGGGCGATCGCAGCCGGAGTGGAGCGGTTGCTTGCCGATCGCGGCCTGCGGCAGGGAATGGCGTCGAGGGCGCGCGACATCCTGGCGGAATTCGATATCGACGCCATGGTTCGGGCCCAGGAAGCACTCTACGGTCGCCTCCTCCGGGAGGCCAGCATCTGGAGATGAGGGTTCGCGCTCGAGAGGCGGCCGGACGTGGCCGGGCAGACCGTCCCGGCAGAGAGCGCAAAGCATTGAGCACACATAACTTGACACCGCGGATCCGGACCTTATATTGGCCCTGTTCGCGGCCGGCGGCGCCCGCCCGGCGCGCCGGTTGATCGATCTCGGGAGTCGAGCATGGCTGTTCTGGAACTGGAGGGTATCTCCAAGAGCTACCGCACCCACCTGTCGTTGCGCAAGTACTGGATCCTGCGTGATCTCAGCTTCAGCGTCGAAGCGGGGGAGATCTTCGGGTTCATCGGCAACAACGGTGCCGGCAAAACGACCGCCATCAAGCTGTCGCTCGGCCTCATTTTTCCGGACAGCGGCTCGATTCGCCTGTTCGGCAAGGATGCCGGCGACCCCGGCGCGCGCGCGCGCGTCGGCTTCCTGCCGGAGAACCCTTACTTCTACGACTATCTGACCGGCGCGGAATTCCTCGACTTTATTGCCAGGCTGTTCGGGCAGGCAGCCGACGAGCGTCGACGCCGGGTGAGTGATCTGCTGGAGAGGGTCGGCCTCGGCAATCGCGGCGGGCGCCAGCTGCGCCACTATTCGAAGGGCATGCTGCAGCGCATCGGTCTGGCCCAGGCGCTGATCAACGATCCGGAGCTGGTCATTCTCGACGAGCCGATGTCGGGGCTCGATCCGATCGGGCGGCGCGAGGTGCGCGATCTCATCCTCGATCTGAAAGCGCGCGGGCGCACGGTCTTCTTTTCCACTCACATCCTGTCGGACACGGAGATGATCTGCGACCGCGTCGGCCTGTTGGTCCGGGGAAGGATGAAGGCACTGGGGCGGGTGGAAGATCTGGTGAAGGCCGAGCCGGGCGTCTGGGAGGTGACCCTGCGCGGCTTCCCGGAGCATGGCCTGCCGTGCGGAACGGTGATGTCGCGGCGCGACGATTGCCTGCTGGTGCGGGTCGATTCCCAGGGCGATCTCCATCGCCTGGTCGCGGCGCTGCAGAGACCGGGAGCGTGCCTGCTGTCGGTCACGCCGGCGCGGCGATCGCTGGAGGACCTGCTGGTACGCGAGGTCGCCAGACAGGAGGCCGCCTAGGGCGGAGGTGAGGGGCGTGTTCACTCGAGTCGGCGCCATTGCGCTCAACACATTCCGTGAGGCGATCCGTAACCGGGTCCTCTACCTGCTGCTGATCTTCGCAGTCGGCATGATCAGCTTTGCGCAGGTCCTGTCGATGCTCACGGTCGGCAGCGAGGAGAAGATCGTCAAGGACTTCGGTCTGGCGGCGATCGACGTCTTTTCTGTTCTCACCGCCGTCCTGCTCGGGATCACCCTGGTCAGCCGGGAGATCGAGAAACGGACGGTTCTCACGCTGCTCGCCAAACCGATCCATCGAGCCGAGTTCATCCTGGGGAAGTACGTCGGCCTGGTCCTCACCCTGCTGGTCAATACCGTCTTCATGACGGCCTGGTTCTTCTTCATCCTCGCTGTGAAGCAGATGTTCGATCCGCAGCTCGGCACGGCGATCGTTCTGCTGTTCCTGCAGTTTCTTCTGATCACGGCGATCGCGATCTTCTTCTCCTGCCTGAGCAGCCCGATTCTGTCGTGTATCCTGACCATCGCTCATTATGTGGTCGGCCACCTCCTCTGGAGCCTCGAATTGCTGGAGGCGCGGCTCACCTCGGAGACCGCGCGGCTGCTCTGCCGCGTCATCTATTACCTGCTGCCTAACTTCGGCAACTTCGACATCCAGGGGCAGGTGGTGCACGGGCTTGCCATCGATCCGGGCACGATCGGC
>CBDUYA010000160.1:0-7587 GCA_965371335.1 uncultured bacterium
TAAAGACCGAGGTGGTTCGCATAGCCGATCATCTTTTCGAGGTACAAACGCGCCTTTTGCAGATCGCCCTCCCTCGCCAGGCACTCGACATACCAGAAGGAGCACATGTTGAACGTCCCCTCCTGGCCTGCCAGGCCGTCCGCCGCGGCATCTCCAGCCCGATAGCGATAGACGAGGGAGTCATCGACCAGCTCCCTCTCGATGCCGCGCAGCGTGGAGAGCCAGCGGGGATCCTTCGGGCCGACGAATTTCACCAGCGGCATCAGCAGGCTGGAGGCGTCAAGTGTGCTGCTCCCCTTGTGCTGAACGAAAGCCCGGTGCGCCGGATCCCAGAAGACGTCCAGGATGTTGCGATAGATCGTGTCACGCACCTCCAGCCAGCGGACCAGCGGAGCGGGGAACGATCGCCGTCTGGCCAGCCGGATGGCCCGGTCAATGGCGACCCAGCACATGAGCCGCGAGTAGAGAAACTCCTGCTTCCCCCCGCGCACCTCCCAGATCCCCTCGTCGGGGCGACGCCAGTTGTCGCAGACCCAGTCAACCAGCCGGATCAGGTTGACCCAGAGGTCGTGCGAAATCGGTTCGCCGTACTTGTCGTACAGATAAACCGAGTCCATCAGCTCGCCGTAGATATCGAGCTGCAACTGGCCATAGGCTCCGTTGCCGATGCGCACCGGCGCCGATTGCCTGTATCCCTCGAGGTGGGGCAGCGCTTCTTCGCTCAGATCGTGCCGGCCATCGAGGCCGTACATGATCTGCAGCGACCCGTCCGGATTCGGCTCGGCGCAGCGCGCTTCAATCCAGTGCATGAAGGCGCCCGCTTCGTCGGTGTAGCCGAGCCGGATCAGACCGTAGATGGTGAACGAGGCATCGCGGATCCAGGTGTACCGATAGTCCCAGTTCCGCACCCCGCCGATCTCCTCCGGCAATCCGAACGTCGGCGAGGCGGCGATGGAGCCATGCTTTTTCGAGGTGAGGAGCTTCAGGGTCAGGGCGGAACGGTTCACCATCTCACGCCAGCGCCCGCGGTAGGTGGAGCGGCCGATCCAGTGACGCCAGAAGTTCAGCGTCTGCTTGAAGGCCCGGGCCACGTAGTCGGGGCGCTCCGCCGGAGATGCCACGCCCTCGACCGCCGCCTCCAGCACGAAGGCCGCGGTCTGGCCGGCATGCAGCGTGAATTCCGCGGTGGCGGCGCCGTCCTTGACCTCAAGAGGCACTGCGGCCCGCAGGCGGAGGGCCGGGAGCCCCGCCCCATCCGGGATGAACAGAACCCCGTCCGCGGTGCGCTCCACCTTATGGATCCGGCGGCCATAGTCGAAGCGGGGATCGCAGACCATGCGAAACGTCACTTCGCCGCGCACGGTCTTGACCCGGCGGACGAGATCGTGGAAGTCCTCCTCGCCGTCCGGCTCGATCGACATGAAGTCGGAGATCTCAGCAACCCCGTCGGCGCACAGGAACCGCGACAGCAGGATGTTCGAGTCGGGCAGATAGAGTTGTTTCCGGCGCGCTCCCTCGAGCCGCGGGGCCAGCTGGAAGCGCCCCCCCCGCCGGTGGTCGAGCAGCGCCGCAAACACCGTGGGCGAGTCGAAGTGCGGGAAGCACATGAAGTCGATCGAGCCGTCCATCCCGACCAGGGCGACGGTGTGCAGGTCCCCGATGACCCCGTAGTCTTCAATCGGCTGATAGCTCATGACGGCCTCGATGAGCGGCGACCGCGACTCGGCCTCTGCGCGGCAAGCGACGGCGAATCGTACCACGCGCCGCCACCCGCCCGGCCATGAGGCGGTCGTGATGCCGGCGCGACGCAGCGCGGACTAGAATACCTGCTCATCACCGGGCGACCGGGGTGCTTCAGAGGAGACGGAAGCATGAGCGAGCCGACGCCAGGGGCCGCGGCAGCGGACGGCCGCAGGGTCGAGCCTCCCTCGATCCTCCGCATGTCCGCCCCGCTCATCCTGTCGTTCTGGATGCGGTCGCTGTTCACCTTCGTCGACACGGCCTACGCGGCGACGCTGGGGGACGCGGCGGTGGCGGCCGTCGGGCTGTCGATCCCGCTCGAATTCTTCATGATCGCCTGCTGGGTCGGCGTCTCCACCGGGCTCACCTCGAACCTGTCGCGCGCCATGGGCGCCCGCCAGGGAGCCCGCATCGAGCAGTTGCTGGCAGTGACCCGTCGTATCGTCTGGTGCCTGGTACCGGCGTTCCTGGTTCTGGCGGCGGCCGTCTGGTTCGGGGCCGGGCGGCTCGGCCTGGAGGAGAGGGTGGCGCGGCTGTTCGCCATCTACGCGGCGGTCCTGCTCGGCGGCTCGGCCCTGACCTCCTTCTGGTCGATCGTGCCTGATTCGCTGGTCAAGGCGTACCAGGACACCCGCACCACCATGTGGGCCGGCATCTGGTCGAACGTCATCAACCTCACGCTCAACACGCTCTTTCTGTTCGTCTTCCATTGGGGCGTCTTCGGCATCGCCCTCTCCACCATTCTCGGGCGGTTTGGAGGGCTGATCTACGCGCTGCACCGGGCGGGGCGGCACGAGGCGGCGCGCAAAGCCTCGGGGCTCGATACTTCCCCGACCCTCGATCCCGCCCCTCTGCGCTCCATCATGAGCCTCGCCGTGCCGGCCGCCCTGACCTACGCCCTGATGGCGCTGGAGAGCTTTCTCGTCAACTGGCTTCTCTCCACGCAGCCACAGGCCACCTCGTCAATCGCCGCCTACGGGATCTATTACCGGGCGCTGCTGTTCGCCGCCATGCCGATCATCGCCACCTCGGTCGCCGCGCTGCCCTACGTGGCCCGGCGTTTCGGCGAGGGCGACATCGCCTCGATCCGGCGGGGGATGAGACAGGTCTCCATCGTGGCGACGGTCTATTGCGTCGGTGTCATCGCCCCGACCTTTACGCTGGGCGGCTCGGCGCTGGCGCGGCTGCTGACCGAGTCGGAGGTCGCCGCCGATCTCACCCGGGGCGCGCTGCTGCTCGCCCCGCTCGCCTGCCTGACGCTCATCCCGTTCCAGCTCTACCGGCCCGCGTTCGAGGGGCTGCAGCGCGGCCGCCCCGGCCTCGTGGTGGCGGTTCTCCGCTACGTGATCCTGACCGCGCCCTGCGGCCTGCTCGGCATGTGGGGAGCCGACCACCTGCGCTTTCCCCCGCTGTTCGGTCTGCTGGTCGGGCTGATCGTCGCCAGCGGACTCACCTCCGTGATCTTCACGGTCTGGTGTGCGAGGACGCTGACCGAGGTCGAGCGGGCGATGCTGGCGAAACGGCGGGGGAGCAAAGCGGGGGGGAGAGATCAGATCTTCCAGTGAGCCAGGTCCCGCTCAAGCCCCTTGATCTCGTCCACCGGCATGCCGACGCGGTGCGACGCGATGAGCGCGGCGATGATGACGACGCAGAAGGTGATGCCGAACGCCAGCACCGCCCACGGCGGGAGTGCGCCGACCGCCATCCGCTCGTAAAACACGCCGATGCTGGTCGCCTCCGTCGGGTGGATGAACAGCTTCAACAGCCAGCCGAGCATCAGAATCAGAAAGATCCAGGCGTAGTTGCGGTGCAGCCGGAAGCCGATCGCCTGGAAGTAGGTCGTCTTGAACTTCGGCTGGTCGAGGTCGGTGGCGAGTGATTCGCTCCACCCCGACATCGGGCTGATCAGCCGGCGGGTCAGCAGCGGCATGTAGAAGTTGTCCTCCAGCATCCTCACCCGGGCCCGGTAGACGGCGAAGTAGCGGAAGCGGCGCGCCTCCTGGCAGAGGAAGATCGTGATCAGGAGGTTGGAGAGGAGCAGGATGATGTGGTGATGGGTCGGATCGCCGAACGTGAAGGTGGTCATGGCCGCGGTGGTCAGCACGGCCCAGTTGCTGGTGGTGTCGAGCCGCGTGCGCCAGACCTGACTGCGGTACATCTCGCCACGGTACAGGTGAACGATGGCGCTGATGTACTCCTGGCGCGTGAGCGGGAAATGCTCGAAATCAGGGGGCTGCGCCTCGGGTTTCGGCTCCATTCTCCCGCCGGGCGACGTTCCGGTCTTAGCGCTTGAGGACGAACAGGACCTTCTGTCCCCGCAGGGCGTCCTCGTTGAGAACCGTGACCTCGACCGTGCCATCGTCGATGAACTGCACGTCCAGCTCGCGCCCTTCGCGCAGGTATTCCGGAATGATGCGGATGTCCTTGATCCGGTCGATACCGAACTGGCTCGGCTCGAAAGTGATCGTCTTGTTCTGGCTGAGGTCGATTGAAGACCCGAACTTCACGTCTCCGATCTGCTCGACCTTGTTGAACACCTGCAGGACGCCCCGCGCCTTCAGGCGGTCGGCCAGATCGGCTTCGTAGAACATCGAGTTGACCTGCACGGCGAGCTCCGCCTTGCGCTCTTCGACCTCGGTCAGGGCCGCGTTGCGCTCCCCTTCAAGCTGCGCCACGTCCGACTCGAGGATCGACCTGCGCTTCTCCAGCTCCTCGATATCCATCTCGAGGCTGGCCTTGATCTCCACCAGCGCGGCCCGCTTTTCTTCCAGGTCGTCCCCCCGGGCGATCGCCGCGTCGCGCGAGCGGATCAGATTCATGCGGCGGGCGCGGGTCACCGCCAGCGGCGTGCTTTTGGCGGTTCCCTGCGACACCCAGGTGCCGAAGAAGTCCCTGGCGGGATCGTAGAAGAAATGCACGAGGTTCCCCTTCTTCAGCCCCCGCTCCATGATGTTCAGCCTCCCGACCAGCTCCTTGGCGCGGGTTCCCGGAATGTCGTGCTGCTCGATCAGGTAGGTCCGGGCGAGCTTGAGGTGGGTGTCACCCGACTTCACCTCGACCCCGTCATCCGGGAGCAGCGATTCCAGCTCGGCGACCCTGGTCTGCAGATCGCGGATCGTCTTCATGTCTTCGACGACCTTGGACAGCACACCCCGGTAGGAGGGGTCCTTCTCCTGCCGCACCAGATCGTCAAGGGCCTTCTCCTCTTCGGCGCTCAACCCCTGCAGGAAGACCTGTGAGAAGGAGACCGGCTTTCTGCCGAGCACTTCCATCTTCTGGTTGAACTGCTCGATGCGGGCGTAGATATCGCGCGTCTGGCTGTCGATGTCGTCACGCGCGTCCTTGAGCTCCACCAGAAGCCTTTCCTCGTTCGGCGGGACTCGCCGCTCGGTCAGTTTCGGTGGAAAGAGCGCCCGATAGCCGAAGTAGCCGCCTGTCCCGAGAAGGGCCACCACCACTCCGAGGCCCAGAACCGTGAACAGTTTCTTATAACTCCGCTTCGGCTTCTCGGGGGGAAGCTCGACGTCGGTGACCGGATCAAAGAGACTCTGCATGGAGTAAGCCCTCTCCCTATCGAAGTTTGCCTAATTGTAGACCGAAGGGGACTTGCGTGCAACGGGAAATCGGCCGCCAGGCCCGGTTCGCTGCGGGGACAACGCCGCATGGCGGCCCGCGGCTCTTCTGCTAGACTGGCTGCGATGCGTCCGTGGCGTCAAATCCGGCGGGGCCTCCTCCTTCAGGCCCTGATTTCGCTGTTCATCAGCCCCCTGGCGGGCGCGGACCGCGATCCCTTCGGCACCTACCGGGTACTGGGGGATGACGGCTCGATCTTCGAATGGTCCTCCGGCGGAACGATTCTGCGCCGGGCCGCCTCTCCCCTGGGGTTCACCGAACTCGGCATGACCGTCAAGGATTTGGCGTCCTTCGCAGCAGGGACCCGCCTGATCGTCCTGACCGCCAACCCCGACGATCCGGGCAAGGGGCGCAAACGGCGGGAAGGGCTGGCGGTCGTTTACGACACCAGCCGGCCGGTTCCGATCGTTATGCACCGGATCCTCCTCGAAGGGGCCGGTTACAGAGTCGCGGCGGCTGACGACGGTCGCCGCTGTTATATTCTCGCCGCGCGGCTCGACGTCCCGCGCGGCGGCCCCCGCTTCTGGATCCATGGCCTCGATCCTGAGGAAGGCCGGGTGGCCAGCACGACCCAGCTCGATCGCCCCGGCGCCAGCCTCGCGGTCGCGCCGGATGGCGCGCGCCTCTTCGTATCATTCGAGGAGAGGATCCAGAGCTATACCACGAAGCCGCTTCTTGCTTCATGGCACTACCGCTCACCGGGCGTCAACGGCCGCCTTGACTTCCCCCCGGGCAGTGGGGTTCTCTACGCCGCCCGCAGCGATGGCATCGCCCTGTTCGATCCGGTGACCGTCCTGAATCGGGATCGCAGCGAGTCGCGGGACAAGACGGACGACGCCACCGGGTGGATTCCGCTGCCGTTCGGGCCGTCCGCAATCCAGTTCTCTGAGCAGCGACCACTCGCCGCCGCGCTCGGGTCAAACTCAGTGACATTTATCGATTTATCAACCGGGACGATGGCCCCATCCCCCGAACGCCCGGCGATCCTGCGGGAAGCGACCCTGCTCCGGCCCCTCGAATTCCTCCCCGGCGGCGATCTGCTGGTCGGGCTGTTTCCCGCGGGCATCGTCACGGCCGTCCCGACCCCCGCGCCTCTCCCGGCCGCTCCCCCGGCCGCTCCGACGACCCTGCCGCCCGGCCTTACCGCCGGGACGGCCGGAGCGACGGTCGCGTCCCGTGCTCAATCATCTGAGCTCGACCCGGCCCCGGCGCCCGATCCGGTCGCATCGATCGCACCTGTCGCATCGGTCGCATCGGTCGCACCGGTCGAATCGATCGCACCGGTCGAATCGATCGCGTCGGTCGAGAGTGATGATGGGACGGAGGAACCGGCCGCACTCACTGCCGCTGCGATCGCCGCCGCGACCGGGGTGGCCGGGGACGACCCCGCCGCGCTCGCTCCGCCGCGGTCCAATGAGTTGTCGGTTCCGGTCGTCGCTCCCGTGCAGCCGATCGAGCCTGAGCCTGAGGCCGTTCCGAAAACGGCTCCGGATCCGCCGCCGGTCCCGGCCACCGGGTTTTTTCTGTCCGGGAGGCTGAGCGGCGAGCACGCGCTGGTGGCGGCGCTCGTCCTTTATGGGCCCGACAGCATCATCCGCGAGCAGGCGCGGGTTGCGCCGGCGGCCGACGGAGAATTCCGTATCCCGCTTCCGCCCCCCGGCACCTATCGCCTGGTGCCGGTCGGCGAGGCCTCCGGGCCGGTCGCCGCCAGTCCGAACTTCCACACGGTGTCGGTGCAGGCCGGCAGGGATCGCACAGATCTCAATTTTTCGATTGAAAGAGGGCCGTAGTCGATCGCTCAGGCCCCGGCGGCCGGTGTCGTGTCGTGGCGCGGCGATCGGACCAGCAGGTAGATCAGGATGCCGAGCAGCAGAAACGGCACCAGCGGCAGCAGACCGAGAAGGATCAGGAGCGCGGCGCTCCCGGTCAGCAGGAACCCCTTCAGCACGAATCCGATTCCCGCGAGGCCGGCCCCGATCATCCAGCCCAGCAGGCGGATCGGGGCGAGCACGATGAACAGGGCGATCTTGACGACGACGCCGAGCAGCGCCATCGCCAGCATGATCGGAAGTGCCAGGACAGCCAGAACTCCGGCCACAATGGCGACCAGCAGCAGCGCCCCCGCGACCTCGAGAATTGACATAGGCCCCCCTCCGACACAGGCTGAATGATTATACGGCCGGTGGCCCCGGAAGGTTCCTCCCGCCGCTTTCA
>CBDUYA010000161.1:0-7557 GCA_965371335.1 uncultured bacterium
CGACGCCACCTTCGAGTGGATCGATTAGTCAGGTTCCGGCAGGTGAAGATGCTCGGGCTGGATAACGTCTCCATCGCCGAGGATCAGGGCCCGTTCGATGGTGTTCTCCAGCTCACGCACGTTGCCAGGCCACGGATAGCGGGTGAGCCTCTCCAGGGCGGCATCCGACAGGGTGATCGGCCCCCGCCGCTTCTGCTCGGCGGCGAATTGCTCGACGAAATGCCGGGCGAGGATCGGGATATCGTCACGCCGGTCGCGCAGCGGCGGGACGTTCACCGGGAAGACCGACAGCCGGAAGTAGAGGTCCTGGCGGAACGCCCCGGCCGCCGCCAGCCCCAGCAGATCCTTGTTGCTGGCAGCCACCAGCCGGATGTCGACCTTGCGGGTCTGCGTGCCGCCGACCCGCTCGAACTCGCGGCGCTCGATGACGCGCAGCACCTTCCCCTGCAGCACCGGCGACAGGTCGCCGATCTCATCGAGGAACAGGGTCCCCTTGTCGGCAATCTCGAATTTACCCCGCTTGGTGGCGACGGCGCCGGTGAACGCCCCCTTCTCGTAGCCGAACAGCTCGCTCTCGAGCAGGGTCTCGGGGATGGCGGCGCAGTTGATGGCGAAGAACGACTGTTTCTTGCGGCCGCTGAGATGGTGCACGGCGCGGGCGAACAGCTCCTTCCCGGTGCCGCTCTCCCCGCTCAGCAGAACCGTGGCGTCGGTCGGAGCGACCTTGCGGACCTGGTCGAGCGCTTCCTGCAGCGCCGCGCTCTCACCGATGATCTCCGGGAAGCCGAGCTGGCGGGAGAAGCGTTCCCGCAGCAGCAGGTTCTCGTCCTGCAGGGTGCGGTGTTCGAGCGCCCGGTGGATCAGCGCCAGCAGGTGGTCGTTGTCGACCGGCTTCTCGAGATAGTCGTACGCTCCTTCCTTCATGGCACCGACCGCGTCGCGGATGGTGCCGTAGGCCGTCATCAGGCTGACCGGCGTGACCGGCTCGGTCTGCACCGCCGCCTTCAGAACCGAGTGGCCGTCGCCCTTCGGCAGGCGCAGGTCGGTCAGCACCATGGCAAAGCGATCGCGGCGGATCTTGTCGAGGGCGGCCCGCCCGTCGGCCGCTTCATCGACGCCGTACCCCTCGGCCTCCAGCGTCTTGCGCAGGACGGCCCGCAGGCTCTCCTTGTCCTCGACGACCAGTATGCGGTCGGCGCCTTTCAACGGGCCCCCGCCCCGAAGCGGGTCTGGATGGCGACCAGGTTCTCCTGCGCGCTCTTCAGCCCCACCTCGTTCGACTCGATTTCCTCCTCGACCGAGGCAAGAAGCTCGCCGGCGCCGAGACCGGCGTCTCGCGCGCCCTCATCCGGCGTCTGCGGTTGTGGCATGATACGAAGGGGATCGATGATCGCCAGGCGCTTCTGCTGCAGGTAGGCGAGGCGCGTTTCGAGCGTGCTGATACGCTCGCGCAGCGTCTCGATCTGCTGGGCCCGGAACTTGTCCCGTGCCTCGCGGTCCTTGTACTCCTTCAGGGGATCGTCGGCCGGTGGTCTGGCGATCTCGAGCGGGGTGCGGACGAGAGGCGCCCCCTTCGGTGCGGGGGGACGGGTCCCCTCTCCTTTGTCCTCCACCCCTGCCAGAACGGCCGCATCCTCTTCTGCGCTCTGAGGTGACGGACGCCGATACTTCTTCAGGTCCTCGTCGGTGAAGCTCAATGGCGGGCCGGCATCCTGCTCCGGCGGCTTTCCCGCCGTCCCCTCGCCGCCACCTTCAGCCGTCCTTTTCTCCATGCCCTCTTCCGGCTCCGCCGCCGCGGCCGAGCCGCAGCAGAGAACGACGGCCGCCGCCAGGCAGAGCAGGGGCAGCCTCCACATAGAGACCGATCGCAATCCAACTAAATCACTCAATTCGCAGAACTTATGCACACGCACCTCCGCCGGCACGGCTCTCGTGACGATAATGTAGGGCCCGTCCGGCCCGGAATCAAGCCGGCCAGGGGGCTGGTGAACTGGCCCATGCGCGAGCGTGCGACCGGCCTCTAGAGGTCGGTCTGCCAGGCGGTCACGACGACCCGCGGGATGTCCATCCCGGGGCGCGGCCAGTTCCCCTTGATGAGGCTCTCGTCGAAATAGAAGTTGGGGGTGCCGCCGCCGTCGAAAATACCCTGCTCGGCAACCACCGAGCCGAAGAAGAGGTCGTTGCCCTGCAGCGTGAAGGAGCCGCTGGTATAGAACACGCCGTCGATGCTGACTAAGGCCTGGAATGGCAGGCCGACGTCGTCCTGCAGCGGGACGAGCGACGGTGTCCGCGCCACGCTGTCGCACTGCAAAGCATCGGTGCAGTGCCAGTTGCCGGTCACCGGGTCCTGGAACGATTCGAAGTTGGGCGCCCCGTCGACCACCGTGTAGGTCCCGGCTATCGTCCCGGGGTAGTCGAGATTGACGAACCCGGAGCCGTCCCCCGGCTCGCCGGGCGGGAAGATGGTGCGGAGGACGCCGCCAATCCCGAGCATCCGGTACTCCTTCGCATTGAGGAAGAGGAATCCCTGCGCCCCGATGCCGCCGCCGCCGATGGCGATCGGATCGGTGAGGTTGGTCGTCGGCCAGGTATCGGTGTAGAGCCCGCGCGGAGGAAGCTGGTCGCGCGTGTCGAAGAACTGCACGCCCCTGTTCACCGCGATGAGGTCCTCGTACAGGGTCGACGGGCCGGTGCCGTCGAGACTGAAGTTCTCCCCGCTGACCCAGGTGTAATAGTAATGGTTCTTGCTGCCGCTCTGGGCGATCGACTTCCACAGGGCGTAGTCGAACGTCGGGCAGTTGATCACGGTGTTCTGGAACATGTTGCTGTGATCGGTATCGACGGTGCCGGGGAAGGTGTGCGGCCATGGTTGCACGTTGGTGTTCGGCGCCTCGTCGATAGCACCGCCCGCCACGAACTTGGTCCAGGGGTCCTCGATGGCGTTGCCGTTCTGCGCCGTCGCCCAGGTCGCCAGGGTGTTGGCGCCGTTGATATAAGTGAAAGGGTCGTTCAGGGCGTATGGCAGGCCGGTGCTGATCTTGGCGTCGAGGTTGGTCGGCACGTCGGCGTCGCCGGCCGAGGATCCGGTCCCCCAGTGAATCCGGAAGTCACCGTTGTAGTCCAGCTGCGTGCAGGACTGCAGCGGCCCGACCGGTCCCGGCACCGGGATCTCGTTGACCACCGCCTTGACGATGCGGGTGGCGATCTGGCGTTCGTCGCCCGTTCCGGGGTAGAGGAACACGCCGCCGGTCACTTTGATGGTGGCGATTCCCATGCGGGTGTCGATGCCGCCGATGTTGATGATCGGAGGCGAGTAGATCTCGATGCGGGCGATGCGGGCCCGCAGGTCGGGGCTGGGAAAGTCGGGAAACAGCGCGTCGTTGATGGTGGTCAGATGGGCCCCGGTCACCACCAGATCGGGACCGTCGCTGGCGAATGACGGGTCGGGATCGGTCCCGGTCTCGATGCCGTAAAAGGTATCCCCCAGGGACGACCGGTAGGGCCGTTCCATGATACCGCTCGGCGTGACGGCGGCATCCTTGTACAGCGGTTTGCTGGCGTCCCCGCTCGCCGCCTTGACCCGTGCGGTGGCGCCGTTGAAATCGTGATCGAGAAGACGCCTGGCCCGGTCGAGTTGCGCCGTCCCCGGCACCAGAAACCCGGTCGCGGTCGGGTCGTTGAGCCAGGCGACCGTCAGGCGGGCCCCCGCCTCGGCGACGTACAGCGCCATGGCGGCGTTGCGCTCGTTCTCGGCGATGGTGTTCTCGGTCTGCGCCATCATCAGATAGGAGATCCCGAGGAGGCTCATGATCACCGTGATCAAGGTGGCGAGGATCAGGGCCGAGCCGCGCTCCCCTTCGCGAGCCGCGAGGTCTCTCATCTGCATACATTCTCCATTCCTCATCGCTCGCTCCTATGGGATCTCGATCGTCAGATCGGGCGCGACGGTGAAGGTGCATGAGCCCGTCGCGGTACTCGCGTCCCGGAATTTGTAGGTGATGGTGATCAACTCCCCGGCCCCGCTATTTTCGACCACCTGCTTGTCCCAGCCGAGGAGCATGTTGATGACGCAGGCGGAATTGCCGCACAGGCCGTTGGCGCCCATCGGCAGAAGCAACGGGAAGAAGCTGAAATCGACCGTGGCGGGGCTGACCACGCCTCCGCCGAGCGAGGTCACCGTCGTCCCGGTCGGATACTGCAGGTCGGTTAACTGTCGCGTCGTGGAGAGAATCGCGGTCCATCCGACCTGGACCTCGGTGATCTCGAGGTCCTTGCCCGAGGTGTTGATGATGTCCCACGACAGGAACTTCCTCTGGTTGCTCGGCTTGCCGTTGGTCGGCGACAGGTTCGGATTGGTCGGGGTGATCTGGCAGGCGATGAAGGCGGTCACCGTCACGCTCGACGTTGCCGTCCCGATGCACCCCTTGTTGTCCTCCGTCTCCCAGTAGAAGGTGTAGCTGCCGATCCCGTCGGCGGTCGAGTCCCAGGCGGGAAAGAGGAAGGGGGAGCCGAAGACCTCCTGGTCGTAGACGAAGACCCCCGGGTTCAGCGAATTCTCGATTCGAACCCGGGCGCGCGTGTAGTTGCCGGGGCCGGCCACGTCGAAGATAATCGGCACGAAACCGCTGACCGTGTCGGCGTCCTGCGGGAAAGTGGTCATCGTCCCCTGAAAGTCGCAGAAGATCTCGAGCGGGTCCGACTTGACGCTCTCGTTGCCGCACAGGTCGGCGGCGCTGACGATGTAGTAGAGCGACTGCCCCTGGTTCATAGCAGAATTCTCTCCCGACTGGAGAGTATCGGTGTAGGTGTTGGTGCTCGATGAGCCGCGCAGGGTGAAGCTGCCGAGCGGCAGGCTGCCGGGCGACTGGAAGCTGGTGTCGACGAAGGCATAGATCTTGTAGAGGCCGACCGCGATCGGGTCACCGTTGGCGTTGGTCGTCACCGCCGTCCAGGAGAGATCGGCGTTCTGCGGCGAGATCTTGGTGCCGGTGAGGCCGGTCGGCTTCGCCGGCGCGGTGCTCGTTTCGGCCCGGCCGGTCGCCTCGGCGCTCACCGTCCCGCCGATATCGCAGGTATCGACCGCCACCAGCTTGTAGAAGTAATCGACGCAGTTGGTCACGCTGGTGTCGGTATACGAGGTCGAGCCGGTGCCGAGAATCGAGGTGCTCTCGATCATGTTGGTCACGTCGTCCGGGGTGAAGCCGGCGCTGGTGTCCCGGTAGAGCTTGTACCCCGCGCTGTCGCGGAAGATGGTGAAGCCGCCGATCAGGTCGGGATCGCCGAGGACTGTATTGGCGTTTGCCTGCACCTCGTCCCAGTTCACATCGATCTTGCTGTCGAGCGGGGTGATGACGCCGCCGCCGGTCGCCGTCAGGGTTTGCGGCTGCCCCGGGGTCGAGGCCTCGGTCACCGTCGCGCAGGGGGGGGAGCTGCCCGGTGCCCAGCCGCTCTGGTTGCCGGCGGCGTCCTTCGCCTGCACCTGGAAGCAGAAGTCGGCCCCCATCGTCAGGCCCGATACGAAGGCGTGCCCGTCGAAGTCGATCACCCCATAATCGATGTGCGGGTAGGTCGTGCCGACGGTGGAAAAGGACGACGGCGCGCCGCTCGGGTAGTACTTGATGACGTAGGAGGAGACACCGGCGGTCGACGAGGGCTGATCCCACTTGACCAGCATCCCGGCGCAGTGGTCCGGTACCAGCGTCACGTTGGTCGGCGAGTCGGGTGGGTTGACGTCGATGTCCTTGACCCCCGACTTGCCGAGGTTCTCGGCGTTAACGCTCGATTGCAGGTCGAACTTTCTGAAGTGCTGCGTCGCCGCAATCGCGTCGGTGGCGTCGAGGTACTGCAGATCCTCGTCGGGGGTCATGCCGACCAGGTTGACGGTGATGCGCCGGACCCGGTCGCGGGAGACCTGGTTCGCATTCGCCCCGCCGATATCGTCGGTCTTGTCGGCCGGCGTGTCCGGGTTCACCAGGTTGCCGCCGTCGTCGTAGTACTGGAAGACCATCGAGCGGATGTTGTCGGCGACCGGCTCGTAGACGAAATCGCCGGAGGCCTGCGGCGAAGAGGGAAAGGCGCCCGTCACATCGGTCAGCGTGACCCGATACAGCGTGTAGGGCGGATTGTCCTGCACCAGCGCGACATCCGGAATGGTCACCGTACTGACCGTCTTGGTGCGCGGCTTGTCGACGTCCATCTCCAGGACGAGATCGTCCGGGCCGCTCACGCCCGGCTTGGAGAGAACATACGTCACGATCTCGTCATTGCCGGTCGACACCACCGCGTAGGCGGACCCGGGCAACGTCGACTCCGGTGTGATGCTCGCCGCCGGGTCCTCGAAGTCGAAGTCGCCGCGGATGGTGACGGCGGTATCCCAGGCACCCTCGATCTGCTCGTCGACCCGGGTCTTGTCGCCGTCGGGGTTGTAGTTGAACCCGGCCAGGCGGAGGTCTGAAATCATTCGATCAAAGGCGACGCGAGTCGTCTGCTGCTGGTCGGTCAGATTCTCGCCCATCTTGTAGGTCTTCTGCGCCGCCGTGTAGAGAATGAAGGCGACCGCCGCCGCGATGGCGAAGACCGCCGAGGCGACCAGCATCTCGATCAGGGTGAACCCCTCACTGCTTCGTTTTCGGTTCATCTGGTGACTCACCACGCTATCCTCCGTTCCGCCGCCACCGCGGTGGCGGCTCCGGTTCTCCCCTGCCTCAGAATCTGACCGTTGCGACCGAGACGCTCTGCGCGCGCCCCAGCTCGTTCCAGCTCACCGTCACGGTCAGCTTGATGCCATCGGCCGTGCCGAAATCGGGCGTGCCCGCCCCGATCGGCAAAATGTTCACCGTCGCCGAGCCGCCCTCCAGCTTGCGCGCGATCTCCGGCTGCCAGGCGACGATCGGGCTGCCGGTTGCGGTGCTGACCACCGTCTTCGTCGTGTCGGTCGCGGCTGCGCCGAGCCCGGTGTAGAGCCCGGTGAACGAGGCGCTGTCGAACTCCTCCATCAGGTCATGCGCCAGGACCGTCGCCTCGGTCATCGTCCTGCCGCTCTTCACCTGCCGGCCGCCGAGGACGAACATCGAACTGATCGAGACCAGCACGCCCGCCAGGATGCCGATGGCGAGGATTACCTCGATCAGGTTGAATCCGCCTTCGGCGCGCCGCCGTTTCACCTGTTCACTCCTCATGCCGCTCTCTCCTTGCCGCTTCATGGCGTGTAGGTGCTGAACAAGGCCGTCACCGTCCCGGTCGGTGTGACGGTCACGGTGTAGCGCTCGCCGCGGGAGGCGCTGACGTCCATGCTGACGAGAACGCTCAGATTGGTCGTCAATCCGGTGCCGCCGTTGATGCCGAACGGGATGCTGGCGTCGCTGCTGTTCTCGATGACGACACCCTCGTGCGTCACCACGATGTTCTTCCCCTTCGAGTTGACGTAGGAATACTGATTGGCCGGCGAGGCGGCCTCGTCGTTGATGGTCATCGCTCTGGGGGCGCGCTCGGTCACCGCCCTGTAGCGCAGCGCTCTGATGCTCGGCACGGCGTTCGGGTTCACCGTTCTCGCGTCGG
>CBDUYA010000162.1:0-7537 GCA_965371335.1 uncultured bacterium
CAGGCTGAATGATTATACGGCCGGTGGCCCCGGAAGGTTCCTCCCGCCGCTTTCAGTTGACAACCGGGATGAACGGCATCTCCAGCACCCGTTCCGGCCCGACAACCCCGCCCCCATCGAGGATGCGCTCGATTTCGACCCGCAGGCGGTCGACCAGCAGCGCCGCTCTCTCATCCCGTCGCCGCAGCTTCTGCAGCCAGCTCTTCGGTTTGGGGATCACGACCAGCCGGGCGCGGCCCTCCGGATCCGCCCCGGCCAACTCCAGGGCGGCGCGGACCGCCGTTTCCAGCCCGCCGAGCTCGTCGACCAGGCCATGTTCCAGGGCATCCTCCCCGGCCCAGATGCGCCCCTGGGCGACCGCGTGGACCTCATCGAACGTCATCCCCCGCCCGTCGGCGACCTTGCCGACGAAGTCGTTATAAATGCGCTCCAGCCAGCCTCTGAAGATCTCTCTCTCTTCCGGCGAGTAGACGGCCTCGCGCGAGAAGAAGGTCGCGTGCCGGCCGCGCTGCACCGCCTCGGTGGTGATCCCCAACGAGCTCCACAGCCCGGTGGTGACGAACTTGCCCGCCAGCACTCCGATCGAGGCGGTGATGGTCCCCGGCTCGGCGACGATGCGATGAGCCGCCATGGCGACAAAATACCCTCCCGACCCGGCCAGGTTCCCCATCGACACGACGACCGGCTTGACGGCTGTGGTCAGCGTCACCTCCCGCCAGATGAGATCGGACGCCACGTACGATCCGCCCGGGCAATCGAGGCGGAACACGATCGCCTCGATCGACGGGTCCTCCCGCGCTTCCTTGAAGGCGCGCGCGATGGTGTCGGAGCCCATCACCATCTCCCCGGTGAGCGGGTTGTAGTCGTTCTCACCGCGCAGCACCGATCCGACCCCGTAGATGAGCGCCACCTTCGGTCCGCGATCGTAGTAGCGACCTCCCTTGAGATAGCGCCGCAGCGGGATCAGGGGAAGCTCCCCTCCGTTCTCCTCTTCCAGGTGTGCCTCCAGCTCGTCCCGGTAGCCGAGCCGATCCACCAGATTCAGCTCGAGGGCCTGCGGGCCGAGGAACGGACCGCGATCGATAAGAACCGTGACCTCTTCTTCGTCCATCCCGCGGCCGGCCGCGATACCACGGCGCATCTGCCGGTCGTACGCCTCGATCAGGGTATCGACCGCCTCCCGGTGCTCCGGGGTCATTTCCTTGTGGGTGAAGAAATTCATCGCGTTCTTGTACTCCCCGATGTGGTCCATGTCGGGGACGATCTTCAGCTTGTCGAGCGCGCCCCTCACGAACGTGACCTCCGCCCGCAGGCCGGTTAGGTTGATGTCGCCGGGAGGCGCGAGCCAGATCGAGGAGAACGCGCTCGCCAGGTAATAAGCCGCGTTGCCGGGAGAAAACTCGCCCGCCGTCTCCATGTAGGCGGTCGCCCACTTGCCCGATTCGCGGAACCGGAGAACGGCATCACGCACTTCCTGCAGGCGGGCGAACCCGAGCGCCGGCGCATCGATGGTCACCAGCAGACCGTTGATCCGCTCGTCGTCGCGAGCGCGATGGATCGCTTCGAGGAAATCACGCAGGATGAGCCGCTTGCTGCCGAGGATGTCGGTCAGCGATTCATCGCCGAGCCACTCCGGGATGTCCCCGCCGATGTACATCTCGACGACGCTGCCGCGCGCCGGCCGGCGGGCGCTCCTCGCCATGAAGCCGATCAGCATCAGACCGGCGACGATGACCCCGATAATGACCATCCCTCTTCTGGTTGATTTCGTCATGCCGCCTCCCTGGTGTCCCGAGTCAGAAGTACGTTGTCAATTCCGGCGAGCCATGCGCGTCGCTGGCAAGGCGCTTCGACGACGAATACTGGTTAGTATTCGGAGGAGAAGCAACGCCGCGAACCGGGATGCAGCGGCGGCCGAATGTCGCATGAGCCCGGTTACGGGCCACTGGGCCGGGCAATTCCGGCGCGCCTCCGGCGCGCCAGCAGGTAGAGCAACAGGCCGACCCCGATGCCGATCACACCGAACTGAACCTCGCGCGGCTCGAGTCCGAAAAGGAGCACCACGATGGCGACCGAGGTGATCGCCGCCGTCACCCGGAGGCGGGGGCGGCCGCCGACCCCGGGCCGGGTACAGGCCAGGGTGCAGGCGAGATAGGTCAGCAGCCGGGTGCCAACGCTGACGGCGGCGAGAAAGGCGTATCCGCCGAAGACCGCCAGCGCCGCCGCCCCGCCACCCAACACGAGTGTCCCGATGGCGGGAGTGCGGTAGCGGGGGTGCAAGGCGCCCATCCAGGTGGGCACCTCCCCCGCCGATGCCATGGCGTACAGGATGCGCGTGGCGCCGAGCAGGCTAGCCAGACTGCAGGTGGCGATCGAGAGTGCCGCGACTCCGGTCATGCCGATCCGACCTCCCTGCCCCGCCAGCAGGGCGGCGACGCCCGCCAGGGGGGCCTTCTCATCCGCCAGCCCCGGCAGCGTTCCCATCGCCGTCACATGGACCAGAACGTAGAGGGCGGCGACGGTGAGAATCGTCGTGAAGAGCGCGGCCGGCATGTCCCGACGGGGATGCAGCGCCTCTTCGGCCGGCACCGTCAATATCTCGAATCCCGAATAGGCGAAGATCAGCAGCAGCACAGCGCGTAGAAAATCGGCCGCCTCGACCGGCACCGGGGTGAAGTGCTCGACCTTCACGAACGCCAGACCGGCCAATCCCAGGATCACCAGCGGACCGATCTTGAGCACGGCGCCGAGGCTGGTGACGCCGGAGGTTTGGCGGATGCCGGCGATGTTGATGCAGATGACCACGCTGGCGCAGATCAGAACGAGCGCCGCCTGGCTGTACGGGCGCGCCAGAGCCGGGACGAGGGCGCCGAGATAGAGGGCAAAGGCGTGCAGCAGGTTGGCCATGGCGGTGAGGCGGGCCAGGCAGAAGAGCCAGCCGACCTGGAATCCGGCCAATGGGCCGAAGGTGCGGTGAACGTAGAGGTAGGGGCCGCCCGACGACTCGTAGCGCGCGGCCAGGCGCGCCAGCGCCGCACCGACGCCGAGCACGACCGTCCCGGCGAGAAGATAGGCGACCAGGCTGGCCGCGCCGACCAGTCCGGCGACGGTCGCCGGCAGCACGAAGATCCCCCCGCCGACCACCGAGTTGATCCCGATGGCGACCAGCCGACCACGTCCGAGATGACGGACCGGAGCGGCCTCGCTCATTCGGGGGGAGAAGAACAGTCGGCGCAGGGGCAGAGTTCCCGCAGCCGCTCATACGTATAAATCCCGGCGCCGTGGCCGTCGCTCCAGTCGAATTGCAGGCCGTACCGGCCGACCGGCCTGGTGTTGAGGATCTTCACATCGGGCGGAATGGAGGACGGATCGAGCCGCCGGGCGCCGGTCCATTCATCCTCGCAGTGGGCGCATCTGCAGGCGGCTCGCAAAGCGGCTAGCGGGTAGCAGGAGCGGTGCCCGTCGTGCCAGTGGATGACGAGGGCACCGTCCTCCTGCCGCTCGACTTTACGAGGAAGATTCAAGTGCTCCCGGGCCTTTGAGCTTGCACGGAAGGCTCGCCTACCCCCCCGCCTGCGCTGCGGCGGCCGGGACCGGCAGCTTCAGGCGCTGCAGCTCGGCATTGATCACCTTGGCGAACGCGGCGAACGGCCTCGCCCCGGACAGGTAGCGTCCGTTGATGAAGAAGGCGGGCGTGCCGGTGGCGCCGAGCGATGCAGCCTCGGCCTTGTCGGCCGCGATCTGCGGCTGGCCCTTCTTCTTGTCCATCGCCTCCTCGAACGTCTTCATGTCGAGGTTGAGCTGCTTGGCATAGGTGATGTACTGCTCCCGACTCAGCTTCTTCTGGTTGGCGAAGATGAGATCGTGAAACTCCCAGAACTTGCCCTGCTCATCGGCCGCGATCGCGGCCAGGTGGGCGAGCGGCGCGTTCTTGTGAAAAGGAAGCGGCTGGTGCTTCCAGACGATGCGCACCGTGTCGCCGTAAACATCCTTAATCTGCTTGAGGGCCGGACCGACCCTCGCACAATACGGTCATTGAAAGTCGGAGAATTCGGCGATCGTGATCGGGGCATCGGCCGGCCCCCTGCTCGGCCGGCCCTGCGTCTTGACGGTGTAGACCTTGTTCGGGTCGGGACCGCGCCGGCGCTGTGGTGCGGCGGCGGTCTTGGGCAACGCCTCCACCTTGGCCGAAAGCTGCGTGATGCGGGTCTCGATCTGGCCGAGCCGATCGGTCATCGAATCACGGAAGCTGCGGCCTCCGGCCCAGTTCTGGAAGCCGAGGAAGAGCAGGACCGCCATGCCGGCCAGCGTCGCATACAGCAGCATGTTCTGACTGCCGGAGCCCGGGCGCCGCATCGCCGGTCCCTCTCTTTCCGGGTTGTCGCGCACGTTCTTGTTCATCGATGGTCACTCCTCTTTGAAAGCAGCTATTCTAACATGAGGCTGCTCGGCCGACCGCCCTCAAATCGCCGGCCGGCCGGAGTCCGGGGAGAGGCAGCTACCCCCGCGCCTGGCGGGCCGCCTTGGTGAGGGCCGGCACGATCTCGAACAGATCGCCGACCACCCCGACGTCGGCCACGCCGAAGATTGGTGCGTCGCCATCCTTGTTGATCGCCACCACGAAGCCGGCTCCCCGCATCCCGACGATGTGCTGGATGGCGCCCGAGATGCCGCAGGCGATGTAGAGCTTCGGGCTGACCGTCACGCCGCTGCTGCCGACCTGGTGCTCGGGGGGGAGCCAGCCGACGTCGGTCACCGGCCGCGAGGCGCCTACCTGCCCGCCGAGTGCCTCGGCCAGCTCTTTGATGACGCTGAACTTTTCCTGTGAGCCGACGCCGCGGCCACCGGAGACGATGATCGAGGCCTGGGTGAGGTCGATGGCGCCAGCCTCCCCCTTCTTGATCTCGACGAAGCGGGCCTGCAGGTCATCGACGGCGACGACCGGATCGACCTTACGGACGGTCCCCTGGCCGCTTCCTTCATGCGCCGGTGCCGCTCCTCGCTGCATTGTGGCAACGCAGGGCCCCGAGCCGCTCGCCTCGACCACCTGCAGGAATTTGCCGTTGAACACCTTGCGGGTGAAGCGCAGCCTGCCGTCCTGCAGATGGACCGCCGCGCAGTCGGTGGCCAGCGGCGCTCCGAGACCTGCCGCCACCAGGGGGGCCACGTCCCATCCGTTCGGCGTGTGCCCGATCAGGATCAGATCGGGCGACTCTTCCTTCGCGATCGCCTCGATCGCCCGGTCGTACGCATCGCTCGAATAGTTGGCGAACGCCGGGCCGTCGGAGTAGATGACCTCGGCCGCGCCCCGCCCGGCCACCCCCGCCGCGAGCGCCTCGACTCCTTCCCCGAGCATCACCACCTCGATCCCGGACGCATCCCAGCCTGCTTCCTGCGCCAGCCGGTGCGCCATGCCGAGCAGTTCCCAGGTGATGTCCCTGACTGCCCCGCCTTCATGTTCCGCCAGAATCAACACCTTGCATGCCATGATCAGATGACCCCCGTCTTCTCGCGGATCCGCTTCACCAGCTCCTGCGCCACCTCGTCGGCGGAGCCGGACAACAACTCGGCCCCCTTTCCTTTGGGCGGCGGGGCGACCTGTACCGTCTTCAGGCGCGCTGCCTGGCCGCCAACCTCCTCCGCGTCGAGCCCCAGATCGGCGAGGCTCACGGCGCGGATCTCCTTCTTCTTGGCGGCCATGATCCCCTTCAGGCTGGCGTAGCGGGGCTCATTGATGCCGGTCTGCACTGCCACGACCGCCGGCAGCTGCAGATCGACGATCTGCAACTGATTGTTCTCCAGCTCTCTCTCGACCCGCACCTGTGAGCCGTCCTGCAGGGTCATTCCCACAACCGCGGTGGCACACGGACGTCCCATGCAGCGGGCCACGAGGCCGCCCACCTGGGTGTGATTGTCGTCGTCCGCCTGCAGCCCGGCCATGATGAGGGAGAAATCCTCGTCCTTCACCGCCGCCGCGATACTCCGGGCCAGGCCGAGCGAATCGCACCCTTCGAGGGCCGGATCCTTGACGTGAATCGCCCGATCCGCGCCGGTCGCGAGGCAGGTCCGCAAAACGGTGGAAGCGCGATCGGGCCCGACCGTCAGCGCGACCACCTCGGTCGCCTGACCGGCATCCTTCAGCTTCAGCGCCTCCTCCAGCGCGTAGCGATCGTAATCGTTGAGCCCGAACGTCAGATTGCTCTCGTCAACCCAGGTGCCCGCGCCGTTGATCCGAAATGGTGAATCGGCGTTCGGAACCTGTTTGACCAGGACCAGGATCTTCATACCTTCCCTCCAGCATGGATGACTACGAGGCACCTATCATAATTGAAAATGCCCGACGACGGTGTTGGTGGATGTCCGGGGACGTCGCCTCTCTGTCCGGCCGTGGTCGACTTCGACCACCGGCCGGGGGGGGCCTCGTCGCCCGGGCCCTCAGAACCGCCTGCCCGTCCCCTTTTTCGTCCCTGAACTGATGGCACGATTCTTCCTATTCCTCCCGCTCTCTCGAGGAGGATTCCGATGTTTCAACCACCCCGTTGTCCCTATCGCCGCTGCGGCCGCCATCACCAACCGGGCGTCTCGTTTGCCACCCGGGCCGGACGCTATTTTCCTAAGTGCCGCAGCCATCCCGTTCAGCGGTTTCGCTGCCACGACTGCGGCCGGACCTTTTCTCGCCAGACCTTCCGCGCCGATTACCGTCAGAAGAAGCCGTATCTCAATGCCGCCTGTCTGCGTCTCCTGGTCTCCTGCGTCGGCCTGCGCCAGGCCGCCCTGGTGCTCCAGGTCGCCCGGCGCACCATCGAGCGGCGCTTTGTCTGGCTGGCCCGTCACGCCTCCGACTGGCATCTGAACCAGCTCGCCGGCGCCGAACTCGGCGGTCCGTTCCAGCTCGACGAGCTCGAGTCGTTCGAGTCGAACCGCTACCAGCCGGTGACCGTGCCGGTCCTGATCGACCGCCACACCCTGTTCATCGTCGCCACGGAGGTCGGCGCCTTGCGGCGCAAAGGCAAAATGACCGCCACCCAAAGACGCCGGCGTGCCGAGCATGAGCGCAAGCATGGCCGGCGACCTTCGCAATCGACCCAGGCGGTGCGCGCGGTCCTCTCCCGGCTGCACCAGGTGGTCCCGCCTCGTCAGCCGATCGTCCTCGACTCGGACCACAAACCTCTGTATGGACAGCTCGGTCGCACCCTCTTCCCCGGCCGCTTCATATGGAAGACTCATGACGCTTCCGCGAGGCGGGACCGCGCCAACCCGCTGTTTCCCATCAATCACACCAACGCACGGTTGCGTCATTTTCTGTCGCGGCTGCGTCGCCGGACCTGGTGCGTCAGCAAACGGAGGGAGGGGCTCCGGGCGCATCTGGCGATCGCGACAATGTGGTCGAACTATGTGCGCGGCATCACCAATCGAACCCGGACGACGGCGGCCCAGGCGCTCGGCGTGGCCCGGCGCGCCTATCGCCCCGAAGAGGTCCTCGCCTGGCGCCAGGATTGGGGGCGATTGAGCCCGGTCCTCCCGGCCTGATCAACCG
>CBDUYA010000163.1:0-7495 GCA_965371335.1 uncultured bacterium
GGCCTCGCACAGGATCGGCGAGCGCGTCGTTTTCTCCATGGTGACGCTCATCTCGTCGGTGATCGCCTTGAGCCCGTTGCCGATGATGGCCGCCAGAATCTTGTCGATCTTCGGGCCGGGTTCGGAGGACGATCGCCTGGTCCTGGACATGCTAGGCCCCCCCGCCCGGGCTCTGCAGCACCACGCTGCCGTGCTCGTCGACGCGCGCGACGTAGGCGGCGCTGATGAAGATGGTGGTGTCGGTCCGGTCGACCAGGGCCGGCCCCGGGAACTCGTTTCCGCAAAGGAGCTGGTGACCGTCGTAGACCGGCACCTCCGCGAAGGAGCCGGACTCGGGAATGAACGCCCTCCGCCGTCCCCGGAGCGCCCGCTTCGGATCCGGTCCGGCGCTCGGCACCCGGGGAAGGGAGAGCCGGGCGGTTCGCCGCAGCGATCGCACCCGAACGTTGATCAGCTCCAGACCGGTCTCCTCGCCCCGAAGGTCATAGCCGTACAGCCGATTGTGCTCGGCGTGAAAGGCGCCGGCGATCGCCGTCGCGTCCACCCGCTCGAGGGCGTCGCCCGCGACCGGGACCGTCACCTCGTGATACTGCTTGAGGTAGCGAAGGTCGAGCGACACCTGATGCCCGATCTCCTCGGCCCCTTCCGTGCGGAGCTGCCGCTCCCCCTCTCCCGTCATCTCCGCCACCAGGGCGCGGATCCGTTCCGCCTCGATCGCATCGAGCGGACCGACGCAGGAGCGCACGAAGTCATGCTGCAGGTCGCACAGCAGCATCCCGGTGGCGCAGAGCGTCGATGCGGTCCGGGGCACCAGCAGCATCGGGATCTCCAGCTCGCTGGCGATCATGCAGGCGTGGAGCGGGCCGGCGCCTCCGGCCACCACCAACGGGAACTCGCGCGGGTCGAGACCGCGCTTGACCGTGATCTCCCGCACCCCGTGGGCCATGTTGCTGTTGATCACCCGGTACATTCCGGCCGCGGCCTGCTCCAGGTCGAGCCCCAGCGGCCGGGCGATCCGCTCCTCGATCGCCCGGCGGGCACGCTCGGTATCGAGCCTCAGCTTGCCGCCGGCGAAGAGCTCGGGATCCAGGTACCCCAGGACCAGATCGGCATCAGTGCAGGTGGGGCGCTCACCGCCGCGTCCGTAGCAGGCCGGACCCGGCAGAGCGCCCGCCGAGGCGGGTCCCATCCGCAGCAGCCCGCCCTCGTCGATCCAGCCGATGCTCCCACCGCCAGCGCCGATCGTCGTGATCGCCAGCATCGGCAGGGCGATCCGCAGTCGGTCGATCGACCCCTCGTTGTCCATCGCCGCGGCCCCGTTACGCACCAACGACGCGTCGAAGCTCGTTCCCCCCATATCGACCAGGATGCTGTCGTCCCGGCCGCGCGCCTCGGCGAACACGGCGGCCGCCCTGGGACCGGCGGCGGGGCCGCTCAACAGCGTGGTGGCCGGGCGCGCCAGCGTGACCTCCGGCAGCGCCACGCCGCCGTTCGACTGCATGATGAGGAGCACACCGCCAAAGCCGGCAGCGGCGAGCTTGCTGGTGAGGCTCTCGAGATACACGCGCAGAACGGGACCGACGTACGCGTTGAGCACCGTGGTCGACACCCGATCGTAGAAGCGGATCGTCGGCAACACCTCCGAGGAGACGCTCAGGAAGGCGTCCGGCAGAACGGAGCGGACGGCCTCGGCCGCGGCTCTCTCATGATCGGGGTTGGCGTAGGAATGCATGAAGCAGATCGCCACCGCCGCGACGCCCTCCCGGCGCAGCAGCTCGGCGGCCGATCGCACGTCGTCGTGGGCCAGCGGCGTGATCTGCTCGCCCCGGAAGTCCAGCCGCCCTCGCACCGGCCGTCGGAGCCGGCGCGGCACCAGCGGGACGACGTTCTGGTATCGATTGTTGTATTGCTCCTCACGAATCCCGCGCCTCATCTCCAGGGCGTCGCGCACCCCCTCGGTGGTGAGGAGTCCCATGGAGGCCCCGCCGCGCGTGAGGACGGCGTTCGTCGTCACCGTGGTCCCGTGGACGATGAGGCGCGCCCGGCGGGCGAACTCCTCCAGGCCGATCCCTCTGGACTCGGCGATCAACCGGAGCCCATCGAACACGCCGACCGAGGGATCCTCCGGAGTCGAGAGAACCTTGAAGGTCTCGACTCCACTCTCCTCCGACCACATGACGAGGTCGGTGAACGTTCCGCCCACGTCGATGCCGATCTTGAAGCTCATGCCGCCACCTGATCCCGGCCGAGGGCGAAGGCGCGGCGATTGGGCTCGAGATGCCGCGGGGAGCAGCGCGTCTCGATCGCTTTCCAGAGCGATTCACCGTTGAACGGCAGAATCCCCAGGCCGGCCAGCGCGCCGAGCAAGGCGATGTTGAGGACGTGCGGGGAGCCGACTCTCTCCACGAGCGCCGGACCGTCCACCTCGACGACGTCGGGGGCGACCGCGCGGATATCGGTCAGGATCCGAGCCGCATCCGGATACTCGTTTCCATCCCGGATCGAAGTGGAGATGGCGACCTGGGCCAGGTTCATCACCACCTTCGTGCTCGCCGACATCTCGGGTCGCGCCCGCAACACCTCCAGCGCGTCCAGCCCGAGGACGACGTGCGCCGCGCCCCGCGCGATGAAGGAGCTGTGACCGGGGCCGATGAGGACGGTGGAGCGCACACTTCCCCGGCGCTGTGACAGCCCGTGAAGTTGTCCCGCCATCACCTCGAGACCGGACGCGAAGGCGGCGTCCCCGAGGTACCCTGCCGCGGTCAGGACCCCCTGCCCGCCGACGCCGACGACGAGGAGCTTGAAGCGGCTCATTGCGCGGGCCCGTCGGGCGGCGGCCCCTGGGCCGGTCGAATGGCGCTGTTGGGGCAGAAGGCGGCGCAGAGACCGCAACCGTTACAGAGCTTCTGATCGATCTGGATGCGTCCGTCCTCGATGTAGAACGCGGGGCAGCCGAACAGATCCAGGCAGGCGCGGCAGTTGCCGCACAGACCGCAGACGGCGCAGCGGGCCGCCTCCGCGCGGGCCTGGGTCTCGGTCAGCGTGCCGACAACCTCATCGAACCGACCGATCCGCTCATCAGGTGGAAGCTCCTCCGGCCGCTCCCGCTCCGTCCCTCCGACGAGGCTGGCCGGCCCGCGCCGGTCGGGCGGCAGCGGCTGCGGCCACATGTGGGGTCGCGGCGGCGGCGCCTTGTGGTCGGCCGCCTCCGGCCCGCGCAGCGACCTGTCGATCCCCCACGCGGCGCGCTGCCCCCAGGCGACGGCGTCGGTCACCGTGCGCGTTCCGGGAACCACGTCGCCGCCGGCGAAGATCTTCGGGTGCGACGTTTGCGTGGTCTCCGGGTTCACGTGCAGGCTCCCGTCGGCCTCGAGCTCCAGCTTCGGGGCGCGGGAGTTCAAGAGAATCGGGTCCGGGGATTGTCCGATGGCGACGATGACTTGATCGGCCTCGATCAGGGTGTCGGAACCGGCGACCGGCACCGGCGCGCAGCGGCCGGACGCGTCGGCCGCGCCGGGCTCGGTCCTCACACAAAGCAGCCCGCCGGCGCTGCCATGACCCACGGCGACCGGTTGCAGTTGGATCCGCAGATCGATCCCCTCGCGTTCCGCGGCCTCGATCTCGTCCCGCAGTGCGGTCATCTCCTCACGCCGTCGTCGATAGGCCACGACGACTCGCTCGGCCCCGCGGCGCATGGCGGTGCGCGCCGAATCGATCGCCGCGTTCCCTCCACCAACTACGACGACGCGACGGCCGATCGAGGCGCGCGGGCCGTCCCCTGACCCCGAGCCGTCCCCTGACCGCGAAAGGTAGTCGAGCGCGTCCACGATCGCGGGACGCGCCGGGCCGTTCTCCTCCACAACATCCAGCGCGTGCGCCCGGGCCGCGCCCACACCCAGAAAGACGGCGTCGTACCCCTGCGCCAGCAGGTCCGAGAGAGACAGGTCCTTCCCCAGCCGCTGGTGGCCCACGAAGGTGACGCCGAGACGGAGGATCCGATCGACATCCCGTTTGAGCGCCTCGCGCGGCAGGCGGAACCGCGGAATGCCGGTCAGCAGCAGCCCTCCCGGCTCCTTGTTCGCGTCGAAGAGCGTGACCTCGTACCCTCTGAGCCGGAGATCGTGAGCCGCGGCGAGGCCGGACGGACCGGCGCCCACCACGGCGACCTTCATGCCGTTGGGTGATTCGCGCGGTGGATCGTACGGGAAGGTCTCCTGGGCCGCGGCCCAGTCGATCACGAAGCGCTTCAGGTCGTTGATCGCGACCGGCTCTCCCAGGGCGGCGTGAACGCACACATCCTCGCAGGGACGGTGGCAGACGCGACAGACCGAATCGGGCAGCGGGTTGCGGCTCATGATCAGATCGAGCGCCTGGCGATAATCCCCCGACGCGATGTGCCCGGCGTAGCCCTGGATGCAGAGCCCCAGCGGACAGAGCGTGGCGCACGGAGCCACCACGCTACGAGCCGCTTGAGTCTGGCCGGCGAGCGCGCCGGCGGCGACCTGCATCGCTCGCGCGCGGGCCATGTTCCGCTCGAACGGCTCCATCACGCCCTGTTCGCAGCGCAGCCCGCAACTCTCGCGGCCGCAGCTCTGGCAGCGGCTGTGGTCGATCTCGTACGGGCCGGTCGTCCGGGGAACGCCGGTCTCGCGCGCCATGTGCACGGGGCAGGCGTGTTCGGCGATGATGACGCTCAATCCCTCGGCATCGCGCGCCCGCTCGAACGCGGTGATGGCGGCCGGGAGATTCATTGGATCGACGGTCTCGATCTGTCGCACACCGAGCGCGCGGACCACGCCCTCGATCGAAACGCTCCGTGACGACCTCCCCCCCTTCACAGACACCGTGGGGCTCTCCTGGAATCCCGTCATCGCGGTCACCTGGTTGTCCAGAATGACCGCCACCATGTTCACATTCTCCTTGGCGGCGTTGAGCAGGGCCGGCATTCCCGAGTGGAAGAAGGTGGAATCGCCCAGGAACCCGACCGTCCGTTGCCCCGTCACCCGGCTGACTCCCGCGGCCAGCGTGAAGCCGGCGCCCATCGATAGAATCGCGTCCGCCATGTTCAACGGCGGCCCGTAGCCGAGGGTGTAGCAGCCGATGTCGTTGAAGTAGAGGTGATCGCTCTTGAAGGCCGCCCGCGCCGCGAAGTAGGTGGCGCGGTGGGGACAGCCGGCGCACAGGGTGGGAGGGCGCTGCGGGACCGGCGCGAAATCGGCCGCCGCGGTCGGAGCCGGCCCGATGCCGAGGGCCGCGTGGATGCCGCGCTGGATCAGATCCGGGTCGTACTCGAACTCCTCGGGAAGGTGGCCGCTGCGCTTGCCCAGGATCTCAGGGTGGAGTCCGTGCCGTGCGCACAGGACGCGCACGGCGTCCTCGAGGTAGGGCGAGAGCTCCTCCACGACGAGCACTCGGTCGGCCTTTCGAAGAAGCTCGAGCAACTTCGTCTCGGGCAACGGGTAGACACCACCGATCGTCGCCAGGGTCACCTGCTCTTCGAGATCGTGCTCGCGCAGTAGATCCGCGCAGGTGGCGGCTGGTGCGCCGGAGGCCAGGATCACGTGGCGTGAGCTGCCGGTGTGCCGGAAGAGGTTAGCCATCTGCTCCCGCGCTGTCTCCAACCTCTTCTTGATCTGGAGGCGAAGCCTGCGCGCGTTCTCCGGTATCGGCACGAACCGCTCCGGATCACGTTCGAAGCCGGTCACCTCGGGCTTTCGGATCCGCCCGCAGCGAACGATGGCGCGCGAGTGGGCGACGCGGGTCGTGATCCGCACGAGCACCGGGAGCTTACTTCGCTCCGAGAGGTCGAACGCCATCCGCGTCATGGCGTGGGCCTCCTGCGGGGTGCTCGGATCGACGATCGGGATGTGGAGCATGGGACCGAGGTATCGCTGATCCTGCTCGTTGGAGCTGGTGTGGCAGGAGGGGTCCCCGGCGCTCACGATCACCATCCCACCGACGACCCCGACGTAGGGGATGGTGGAGAGAGGGTCGCCCGCGTACATCAGCCCGACGTGCTTCATGGCGCAGAGGGAGCGGGCGCCGGCCAGCGAGGCGGCGAAGGCCATTTCCAGCGCCACCTTTTCGTTCACGGAGTACTCGAACTTGATCCCGAGCGCGCCCGCGATACGGGCGAACGTGTCCGTTATCTCTGAAGATGGGGTGCCGGGATAGCCGCAGGCGAAGGCAACGCCGGATTCGATCGCGCCGCGGACAATCGCCTCGTTGCCGAGGAGGAGAGCGGTATGTGCCTCGCCGTCGTGCAACAGAGGGGCGACGGCGGGATCGGGGGAGAGCCGTTTTTCGAACATCAAGCGAACCTTTTCGGGCTACTTCTCTACCCAGAGTCTCCTCAGGCAGCAGCTGCCCCCCTCAGGCAGCGCCTCGAGGGTCTCGACGCGAAGCTTTGTGCCGAGACTCTTGTTGATGTCGCTGACGATCGTCTGAAACCAGACGTCGCAACCGAGCCTGTCCTCCGCCAGGAGCTGCTGGCGCTCGTGCCAGCGAAACCAGGGGCACTCAAGGTGACGCACGAACGCCTCGTCCTCTTGTCCACGCTCGGATGTCCGCTGATCCGGGTTGGCATCCTCCGGTGTTTCGACGACGGCATGCTCACCCATGCTCTCGCTCGACCAGACGATGCTGCGCGCAACCTTGGCCGCCAGCGGCCCGGACGCATCGATCCGCTTCAAGTAGGCACTGGCGGTCTTGTGACCGGTGATCTCCCACATCCTGGCGACGACCTCTGCCGGATCGACGTCCGGACAGAGCTCCTGCACCGCGTCGCGCCACGCGAAGTGCTGGGCTCGAACGATCTCGCACAGAACTGAGAATTTCTTCTCCACAGGATTATGGCTCACTTACGCCTCCGTCCGATCGAGTGGGTGCTCGCCAGAGCCGCTCCCCTTCGTGGACCCTTTTATTCGATTAGTCTACTGCAAGCTCGACTCGATGACGTAACCAATGTCTGTCCACGCCAAAAACCTCGTCTGGCCTTTAGATTCTGCCTCTTGAGCCAGTCCGAGTAGACTCCGACGAGACGCAAGTCAAGCGGTGCCGGGGCCGCGCGATCCTGCGACGTGGACGCAGCGGCATCAGCCTCGAATACCATCCCATTGATGGCCCTCAACCGCTCTTCCCGGTAAATTACCGTCAACAGGTCACCGGGTCGCCCCTGCAACCGTTGAGGTGACACCATGAAGAGAAACTCCGGTCTCATCGGCGCGATCGTGCTCCTCGTGGCGGCAACAGCCGCCGTCAACTCTCTCGCTCACGCAGCGCATGACTCGATGTCAACGGCGCGCACCCCCACCTATGCGGGTGAGCTGCGTATCGCGGTGGGCGATGGTCTCCTCGAGCGCATGCCGCTGAGGCACACGGATGTCCATGCCGAGATCGCGGGTCATGTCGCCCGGGTCGAGGTGACCCAGATGTTTGACAACCCTTACGATCGGAAGATCGAGGCTGTGTATGTGTTCCCTCTCCCCCACCGGGC
>CBDUYA010000164.1:0-7465 GCA_965371335.1 uncultured bacterium
GCGACTTGTATTCCTCGCGCAGCAGCTCGAACCACTACATGAAGGTGAAACAGCCGGTGTAAGAGAGCAGCAGCAGGGCCGGATCGGGCAGCGGCTCGCCGGTCGGCCCGATGTTGCCGGAGCGCAGCATGCCGATGTCGCACTTCACGTAGGTGCAGACGTCCTCCGAATGGCCGAGCTTCTCGGCCTTCTGCACGTAGTCTCCCGACAGCTTGCGCATCCCCGACTGCAGGGCGTTGATCTCCGGAAGCACCGGCAGGAGATCGAATGACAGCAGCAGCTCGGTCAGGTTCCCCGGCACGAAGGTGTAGACCGCTTTCTCCCCCGTCTCGGGAGAGCGGGCCAGCCGGCGGAAGTGCTCGGCCAGCATCCGCTTCTGCCGCTGCTGGCTGTGATCCTTGCCGCTGTCGGCGTTCGTCGTCATACGGAATCCTCCCCTCAGGACAGCTTGATCGAGTCGGCGAACGTCCCCGCCTGCTCGCGGATCACCTGGAACTGCCCGGTGCTCTCGGAATAGAGGAACGAGGTGTGCGGTATATCGGCGCGCGCCACCGCCGCCTGGGTCATCGGCTGGTCGAGAAGCGCCGGGTCGCAGAAGCTCGGCGCGGCGAACAGCACCCCCTCGGCCTTCACGTTGCGGGCGCACTGCACCAGCTCGGCCCCTTTTTCCCCTTCGGCGAGATAGATCGACGGGCAGGCGGGGCTGCGGTGCAGGAAGGAGCTCACCAGCGCGGCGACCGGGTCGCCCTCGGTATCGACGTCGCTCTTGTACCAGCGCTGCACCATCATCCAGTCGTCGTCGACGACGTAGCAGCCGGAGCGCTCCAGCGTGCGCACCAGCTCGTACGGAGGCTGCTCGCAGAAGCAGCCGCGCAGAGCCACCCTCGCCATGTCCATTGGCGGGCGGCGCGAGGCGCGCGCCGCGGCCAGATAGTCATCGAGCAGGGCGCTGTGCGCCTCGACGTCGAGCACGGCACCGGCCCGCATGATCAGGTAGAGCTCCGCGGAGGGCACCACCCACGGCTTCTCGGCGCGCAGGGCGTACATCGCCTCGACCCTTCGCCTGTTCTCGTTGTAGAGCCCGATCGAGCGGCGCAGCGCGTCGTCGCTCACCACACGCCCCGACAGCCCCTCGAGCTCGGCGATGAAGCCCCTGAGCTCGCGCTCGTAGAACTGGCCGCCAATCGCGTCGGAGAAATTCTGCGGCACGTCGAAATAGCGGACGTACTTGTCCGGGAAGAGGATCTGCCACATGCCCGACAGGTTGCGGATGACGTCGCAGATGCTGGGAAAGATCATCCCGTCGAGGCAGTCCATGGCCCCGTTCATGCCGAGCTCGATGGTGCTTCGGGGGATGTGGCAGATGTAGCTCTGGAAGTAAGCGTCCCCCTTGACGATCTCCATGTCGCCGCCGAGCACCCCGACCGGCAGCATGCCGGCGGCGTGGACGATCTCCCGCGGGATGTAGACCGGCATGTAGCCGATCGCCTGCGCGCCGGGGTGTTTCTCCTTCCATTCGCGCACGGCGCCGAACTCGAGATCGCGATACAGCCGCTCGGTCCGCTCGACGATGGCGGCGCGCTGTTTCTCCGATGGGTCGCTCGTTACGCGTGTTTCCATCGCGGAGCCCTCTTCTCCAGGAATGCGGTGATCCCTTCCTTCGCGTCGTGGGTCGCCATCAGATCGTCGAGGTACTGCCGCTCGACCTCATCGAGCGTCTGACCCAGGGCGCGATGGAAATCGTGACGGGCGGCCTTAACCGCCTGGACGAGCGCCGCGCCGCTGAGCGGCGCGATGTGCTGCCGGTGCCACTTGCGCGCCGCCTCCTCCGGGTCGTCCGTCACGTCGTCGACCAGCCCCATCGACTGCGCCTCGATGGCGTCAATCTGGCGCCCCGTCAGCAGCAGGTCGTCGGCCCGCGCCTGCCCGAGGCGCAGCGGCAGGATGACCGAGGCGATCGGCGCGAAGACCCCCAGCTTGATCTCGGGGTTGCCAAGCTTGCCGTCGGGGGCGGCCCACAGGCGATGACAGAAGGCGGCGAGCTCGAGTCCGCCGCCCAGGCAGCAGCCGCGCACCGCCGCCAGCAGGACCCGCCCCGTCCCGGCCAGATCCCGGAACAGGCGGTGAAACTCCCGCAGCATCCCCTCCACCTGGCCCGGCCGGTGCTCCTCGACCGAAGCGCCGAAGGAGAAGTGCGGGCCCTCACCGACGAAAAGGATCGACCGCAGACCGGCGGTGGAACGGTGCTCCTCCAGCCCCACACGAATCGCCTCAACCATGGCGGCGTCGAGGATGTTCCCCTTGGGACGCGCGAGGAGGACGCGCAGGAGCGAGCTTTCCTCCTCGAGGGTGATGCGGACGGGCGATGCACGGTCGCTCATGACATGGTCTCCGGTATGGACAGCTCCAGCTCGACATAGGGCCCCGCAACGAAGCCCTGATTACGAAAGAAGGTGAGAACGCCGACGTCGTCGCGCCGCACCATGGTGCGCACGAGTCCGATCCCCTGCCGCGCGAAACGGCGGCATGTCTCTTCGAACAGGCGGGCGGCAATGCCGCCGCGCAGCATCCTCGGATCGACACCGAGGGCGACGATCCAGCCGCACGGCTCCGAGCCGAACTCGAAGCTGCGCACGCGACCCATGACGTACCCCACGACCGTTCCCTTCGCCCCCTCCACGGCGACCAGCCCGACCCGGGGACCGCCGGCGCGGCCGCCGCCCGCGTGTCGCGCGACCACGTCGCGCCACCAGCGCTTCTTCAGCGTGCCGGTGTGCGCCGCATCGATGGCGGCGATGGCGGCCGCATCCCCGCTGCGGATGGCGCGAATGCGGGGCGCGGCATGCGTCCGGGCGGTGGCGGTTGCAGGCACCTAACGTTTTCCTCTCTTGCGGCTCTTAGGAAGGACCGACTCGATCAGCTCCTCGCTCCATGGGCGTCCTGCGGCGAGCGCCAGGCGCAGGGCGGCGAAGTCGACCTCACGATCCTTCCCCTCGCCTTCGTTGAAGGCCCGGAAGCCGGCCCGCCCCTCGTTCATCATGTTGAGGCCGAGCCACGCCCGGTTGGTCTCCCGGTTGCGATCCCAGTGCTCCAGCTTGTGCTTGCGGACCGACGAGACGGTCTTCTGGGTGCAGCCCGGCATGGTGTTGAGGAAGCCGGTCACCATCCGGTCGACGGCCCGGTCGAGCGGCTCGAGATCGATCGTTCCGCTCTTCAGAACCTCCCGGGCCTTCGTCTTCGCCTCCCCCTGCAGCATCTCTCCGTAAACGATGGCGCCCCCATCGCCGATCCAGCGATCGGTGACGACCAGCGGATTGGGGACGGTCCGTCCGTCGACCTTCAGCACCGGAACGATCTCGTGAACGAGGCCGAGCCGGTGCGCCTTGTGCGCGCTCCATAATTCGCACAGCGTGCAGCTCACCATCGCCTGCTCCACGCCGACGAACAGCGGCAGGAAGTCGGTCGAGCCGCCGTCCGGGGCCGAGCCGTGGCGCGGACCTGCCTGGCCGAGCAGGGCGAGATCGCTGGCGATAGAGATATCGCACGCCATGCCGAGCTCCTGCCCACCGGCGATCCGCATGCCATTGACCCGGCAGATCACCGGAAGGTCGCAGGTCAGAATCGAGGTCACCATGTCGTTGAACAGGCGCATGTACTGCATGTATTCGCCCGGCCGGCCGGCGTAGTACTCGGCGTACTCGGCGGTGTTCCCGCCGGTGCAGAAGGAGCGGGTCCCGGATGCCGTCAAGATGGCCGCCACCGCCGCGCGGTCGTTGGAGGCGTGGCGGAAGTTGAGGATGACGTCCTTCACCATGTCGGTGGTGTAGGAGTTCAACTGTTCCGGATTGTCGAGGATGATCCAGACCGCATGCAGCCCCGCGACGACCTTTCCGTCCTTTCCGTACACGGGGCGCTCTTCGTAGCGAACCTTGCCGGACCTTCCGCCGGTCTGCAGATCGTGATCCTTCCATTTCATGTCGGTCACCTTTTCGCCCCGGCGGAACCCGCTTCGCCGAAGCCGGGAATGAGGACCGGCCGCTTCTTCATCTCGTGGCGGCGCAGCTTGTCGAAAATCTCGTTGATCGATCCCATCGGATGCTCTTCGACGAACGGCTCGATCTTCACCTTGTCCTGCAGGACGAGATCGAGCACCTCGGGATAGAGCCCGGGCAGGCAGCCCCACGTCCCCTCGGCGCGCGCGGCGAAGGCCATCAGGTTCGAGAGGCGCAGGGTGACATCGCCCGGCTGGTAACCGACGACGGCCAGGACGGCGCCGTAGGTCATCAGGCCGAAGGCGGTTTCCTGCCCGCCCTGCGAGCCGGAGGTCTCGAAGATCTTCCATTCGTAAGGCGGCAGTCCGGCGTTGCGCGCGATCGCGCGCACCTTCTTGCGCAGCTCTTTGGGGGAGAGATCGAGGGAGTTCAGCGTCCACTCGGCGCCGTACCGGGCGATCTGCGCCAGGCGCTCCTCATCGATGTCGATCGCCAGCACCCGGGCTCCGAGCGCCGCGGCGATCTGAATACCGAACCCGCCCACACCGCCGGCGCCGGTGAAGATCGCGAAGTCCCCTTGCTTGAGGTCACTATTGCGGATCGCCTGGTACGGCGTCGAGACCGCGTCGGCGATCACCGACAACCGGGCCAGTCGATCGCGCGACACGCTCTTCTTCGGGACCCGGCAGAGACCGCGCGCCGGCACCACCAGGTGCGACGCGAACCCGCCGTGATCGTCATTGCCCGGAAAGATCTGCTCGCGGCAGATCGCCCCGCGGCCGCGACGGCAGAGTTCGCAGGCACCGCACGGCATGACCGCCGGCACGATGACGTACTCTCCCGCCCAGCCCGAGACGCCGCGACCTTCCCCGACCACCACGCCCGACACCTCGTGGCCGAGGACCAGCGGCAGGTCGTGCCGGGTCGGCACCCCGTCGTACAGGAACCCGAGGTCGGTGTGGCAGACGCCGCATCCGGCGACCTCGATCAGGACCTGGTCCGGCCCCGGCCCGTCGCAGCTGCGCACTCCCGCCTGCAGCGGCCCCCCGGCGACCCGCATTTCATACCCCTGTATTTCCATGGCGCGACCTCCATCCCCCCGGTTCGTGGATGGCCTAAATAGGTATTCCGGTGCGTTTATACCTTAATTGTCGGTCGCTGTCAAGTTGCTGTCCGGGTGCGGGCCGCTACTCCTGGCCGGGAGGCGAGGCGGCGAGGGTCGAAAGGCGGATCGATTTCAGGGTGAAGTAGGCCTGCTGCTCGATCTCGTCGAACACCTTTTTGATGCTGCAGGCGCTGGGATGGGCGCAGGGGGCGGAGTTGTCCGACAGCATGCAGCGCTCGAGATCCTGCGCCCCCTCGAAAACCTCGACGATGTCATACAGGGTGATCTCTTTCGCGCTTCTGGCCAGCCGGTAGCCGCCGCCGACCCCGCGCACCGCCGCGGCGAGGCCGGAGCGGACCATCTGCTGCAGGACCTTGGCGAGATGATGGGAGGAGATGTCGTAGCGGGCGGCGACGGAGCTGGCGGTGATCAGCCCCTCACCGCCGCGCGCCATTTCCAGAGCGGCGTACAGGGCGAAGCGCGTGCTCTTGTTCCATTTCATCGTCCCGCCCCGGGCATGGCGGCCGCGATCATCGCGGCGCGTCACTGCTGCAATTGTAGCCGATGGGCGGAGCGGCCGCGGGGCCTACTTCCTGTTGAGCTTCACCGCCTGACGCACCCAGCCGGCAAAGACGGCGGGACGGACCTCAAAACGGCCAGAGCTTCGGGATGAGATAGACCGAGAGAACCCAGAAGGCGAGATTGAGCGGCCAGCCGACGCGGGCGAAGTCCCAGAAGCGATAGGCGCCGGGGCCGTACACCATGATGTTGGTCTGGTAGCCGATCGGCGTCAGGAAACAGGTCGATCCGGCGAAGCAGACCGCCATCAGGAACGGCCGCGGATCGGCCCCAAGGGCAAGCGCGGTGGCGATGGCGAGCGGCGCGAGGACAGCGGCCGCCGAGGCGTTCGACATGACCGTCGTGAGGAGCATGGTGATCAGGTAAAGGACCGCGAGCGCCGCCCAGGGGCCGAAGCTGCCGGCCGGGACCAGGATGTTGCGGGCGATCAGGTCGGCGGCGCCGGTGGTGGTCATGGCATGCCCGAGCGGCAGGACGCCGGCCAGCACGAACAGGACCTTCCAGTCGAGCGACTGGTACGCCTCCTCCGGCGTCAGGCAACGGGTCAGCATCATGAGGACGCTGCCGATCAGCGCCGCCCCGAGGATCGGCGCCCCCAGCGCGGCGGCGATGACGACCCCGGAGGTGACGGCGATGGCGATCGGCATCTTCCTGCGGCGCGGGGCGCGCACGCCGATCGGCCCCAGCACCAGCAGGTCGCTCCCCTGCTTGAGCGCCTCGACGTCACGCTTGCGCCCCTGCAGGAGCAGGGCATCGCCGACGCGCAGGACCACGTGCCCTACCTTCTGCCGCAGCGCCTCGCCGGTGCGGCGGATCGCCAGGGCGTTGAGCCCGTAACGGCGGCGGAAATCGACCCGCTTGAGGCTGCGCCCATCGAACGGCGAGGCGGGGACGACCAGCGCCTCGAACAGGGTGACATCCTCCGAGGCGAGGTCGGCGTCATGCAGCACCAGGTCCCCCTTGAGATCGATCCCCTCCTTCTCGCGGACCTTCAGCAGGCGCTCGACCGGACCCTCGACCAGCAGCAGATCTCCCTCCCTGATGACATCGGTGACCATGAGAACAAGGATGCGGCGGCGGCCGCGAATGATGCCGATGACCTCCATGCCGAGCTCGGCCTCGACCTCGGGATCGAGAGGGGAGCGGCCGATGAGCGGCGATTTGGGCTGAACCTCCACTTCGGCGAGGAACTCGCGCAGATCGTACTCGTCAATCGCCTCGCCCGGCTCCTTGCGGGCCGGCAGGATCCAGTAGCCGACCCCGAGCATCAGCACGATGCCGACGCCGAACAGGACGATCCCGACCGGCGCCAGTTCGAACATCCCGAACGCGCCAAAGCCTGCCTCGGCCGAGATCGAGCTGACGACGATATTTGTGGAGGTGCCGATCAGGGTGCAGACCCCGCCGAACTGCGACGCGAACGACAGCGGAATGAGCAGCTTCGAAACGCTGATCTTCTCCTGCCGGGCGACGACCATCACCGCCGGGAGGAAAACGGCGACGACCGCGGTGTTGTTGATGAAGGCCGAGGCGCCGCCGACGGCAACCATCAGGACGAGAACGAGGAACAGCGGGCGGCCCCGCCCGAGGCGGGCGATCGCGGCGCTCACGGGGCTCAGGGCGCCGCTGCGATCGAGGGCGGCCCCAAGCACGAACATGCAGCCGACCGTGATCGTCGCCGGGTTGCTGAATCCCTGCACCGCTTCCTGAGGGCTGAGAATTCGGGTCAGCATCAGCGACCCCAGGATGAGCAGCGCAACCAGATCGGGGCGCACCCATTCGGTGACAA